>JBBQMA010000308.1:0-4041 GCA_038328415.1 Chitinophagales bacterium
CGTTCGCCAGTGATGCGTCCCTCAAAAAGTGCGCTTGGCTGTTGTTCTTTACTGAAGATAAAATGCAGGCTGAGCCTTCCCAAGTAGCGGTTTTTCAAATTTTCAAGCTCCTCCAGGAAGATAACGGACCGCATATTCCGGTTGCCGTAAAAAAGCGTGACCTGACTCTGCGGCTCCATTTCCAGCACTTCCTTGACAATGGATATAACGGGAGTGATTCCGCTACCTGCAGCGAAGAGGGCATAATGGCGGGCTATGGACGGGTCAGGATGCTGTGTAAAACGACCCTGTGGTGCCATGACATCCAGCATTTCGCCAGCCTGGAGCAACGTATTAGCCCAGGTGGAAAAACGGCCATCAGTCACTGCCTTCACCGCTACACGCCACTGACCTTCAGACGGAGCACTGCACAGCGAATAGGATCGACGGACATCTTCGCCATCAAGGAATGTGCGCAACGTCAAATATTGGCCTGCTGAATAAGAAAAAGTAGATCGAAGCTGATCAGGAATGTCAAAGGCAATAGATACAGTGTCTTCGGTTTCCCGACGTACCTCTGCCACACGGAGTGAA
Organism: Chitinophagales bacterium; assembly: GCA_038328415.1. Lineage (GTDB taxonomy): Bacteria > Bacteroidota > Bacteroidia > Chitinophagales > Saprospiraceae > JAGNXB01. The sequence goes on from JBBQMA010000308.1 coordinate 574, forward strand.
TGGAAATGAATCATACGAATGAACGTTCGTTCGCAAAGATAGTGCGAGTCTTCGAATTTGTAAACAGATCAAAGCGGATATCCATGACCAATGATCTGGCCCAATGTTCCTTATCGACCTTGCCCTGGATAAAAAGGAGGAATCTGAAGGGTTACTTGCGTAAGCGTACCACTTATATATTCGGCCTATGCTTCAAAAGGATTTGGGCTGGCTAGGCGACCAGGCTTTTAGATCCTACCTACTCCTTCATTTTACACAATATCCAATGGTCGTCGCCATTTTCAGTCATATAATGCGAAATAATGTCAAGCTGTGTGGTATCCACCTCGGCGTATGTAGCTAGGTAATAAATGCCAGCTTGCATCACGGTATCTGAAGGCATGATGAGATTTAGCTCCCGTGCGATATAAAATGGAATCTGATAAGGTAGCCATGTCGGTTCGAGAATGATGTCGTTAAAAAGTACATGGGAACCCAACTGGAATTTAACATCCAGCGTATCTGTTTCGCCTAATGCATGCAGAGGCATCTCTCCTGCCTGAAGTAGCGCCTCTTTTGCCATTCGATCAAACAGGTTTATATTGTAAATATGCTTTTTTTGAATAGGAATAACGACCAGATTATACACAATCCTTGCCGAACTTAAAGCCATTAAAAGAATCAACACCCATCTCCCGGGAATCCGGCTGAACCGCGAATAAGCGAAGGCCAGCAATAAGGTGATAAATGGGCCGAATGCATAAAGATACCGATCACGCGTATCCGGTGAAAACCAATAGGGCAGTAAATTAGCCAACAAAAACAATAAGGCAAATAAAAGTAAAGGGTGCCCTCGCATGACCGATTTCCAATCGTTGCGAAACCAATATCCAATCAATAATGACCACGGCAAAAAGATGGCAAGGACCTTTAAAGGAAAAAGAAGGAGGTGCAATGGAAGTTCCCAAAAGGGAGTTGATGTCAATGATTTACGGGATGCTTCCTCCAATAAATTAAATACCAGTAATTGGACATTGCCTCCTGACAAATGATAGGGTATGAAATAAGTGAATAAAACAATTGATGCTACGCATAAACCAAGGATGTGCTGCCATGAAAATAAAAGCCGCCATTGCCCTTTGACAGGCAACCAGACCAATAAGGTTATTGCCTGAAAGGCCAATGACGGGGTACCCTTAGTCAATAATCCTACAGCCATAAGCGCATAAGAAATAAACATCATTTTTACCACCTGTCCCTTTTCCAGATAATGGAATATCGATATGACCTGCAAGTATACAAGGCAGCTATAAAACAAATCCATTTCGCCACTGATCACCGTAGCAAAAAACAAAAAATGCAACGCCGTAAATAAAAATAAAACGGACCATCGGGCTACGGATTCGCTGATATGTTCACGCACTACCCGATAGTGAATCCATCCCATAAATGCAAATCCCAGCAAGGATGGCAACCGGACCAACCAGTCATAGGGATAACCGAATATCCGGAATAATCCTGCAATGATCCAGTTGAATAGTGGTGGTTTATTGTAATAAGCCCAACCATGGATGGTCGGTTGCAGTAAATCGCCCGAGAGCAACATCTCATATGCTAGCAATGCTCTCCTGGGTTCTTCTCCTCGCAAAGGCATATCAGAAATGCCTGCGAAAATGCCAATCGCCAGCAATGCCAGTATCAATAAATTTAACTGACCCTCTGTTAATTTCATTCTCTTCATCCGTGTGTAACCCGTAATTAATATGTTAATTCGACCACACGCGCTTCATAAGCATCCAGCATCCAATCCCTGTCCAGTTCATATTTGCGTCCGCTGACTATATTCGTTGCAATGCGTTTGCCTATTGTGAATTCGCTAAAGGGTGACAGGGAAAATTTAGTGGCTTTGGGATTGCCATTTACGGTGACCATGATCACATTTGTACCATTCCTTCTGAAATAGGTGTAAATCCCTTTATCGGGAATAAATTGTGTTAACGTACCTTGCAGGATTGCAGGATTCGTTGCGCGCCAGGTGAAAAGTTTTTTGACATAATCATGGGCTTCCCGTTCCTGACGGCTCCGGTCTTTATCCAGGAATTTATTTTTTTTATCACCCGTCCAGCCTCCGGTAAAATCCTGGCGGGCTACATCCGGATTAGCAATTTCCTTTAATAGTATTTCCGTACCGTAATACAAACAGGGTATGCCCCTGGTCGTTGCCAGAATCGCCAGAGCTGCCTTGTATTTTCTAAAGTCTTTTTCAACCTGACCAAAATAACGGCCCACATTATGATTATCCATAAATATGACCTGTTTGTCGGCTTGTGGATTCATGAAATCAGCTACTAATGTTTCATAAATTTGGGATACCCCGTTAATGGAGCAGTTCGTTTCATTAAATGCTTTTCCCAGTGCCGCATAGAGTTGATAATCGGAAATACTTTTCAGCCCACGCTGTACGTCTTTATTCAGCCCACTTGATCCGACAAACCAGTTTTGAATGGCTGGTGCATTTGCCTGAATATCTGCAAACATAAAAAAACGGGGATAAGCCAATTCAACTTCACGAACCAGCCGGTCCATAAATTCCTGGTCCGAATAGGCGTAAGCATCCAGACGGAAAGCATCTAGTTGATAATTTTCTATCCACCATAAACATTGTTGGATGAGATACCAGCTTAGCAGCGGGTCGGCCTGATTTAAATCCGGCATCTGGTCGTCAATCCATCCTTGGGCTAACCGTTTTTTATCATAGGTGCTCGCATAAGGATCAATCAGTGGCGTCGCAGGGGCATTATGGCCTACTATGATAAAGGGGTGAACCCATTCCTTAAAAGGCAGATCGCGAATCAGATGATGGTTGTCCCCTACCTGATTCAAGAGGACTTCCTTGACTACTTTTAACCCTTTTTCATGAGCAGCCTGGATCAATTGGTGGTAGCTGGTGGAATCACCCAATCGGGGATCAATAGCATAATGGTCCGTGATCGTGTGACCCTGATAGCTGGCCTTCGCATGATCGCTGGTATAAACTGAATTGAGTGACAAAACCGTGACGCCAAGGTTGAGGATATAGTCAAGATGTTCGGTGATACCTTTTAAGTCGCCACCATGACGTTCAGTAGGGGATTTGCGGTTCGTCCCGGATTGCTTCATCCCTGGAATGTCATCATTGCGAAGGTCGCCATTGGCAAACCGGTCTGGCGTGATCAGGTACATGACATCCGCGTTGTTGATTCCGGCCGGTTTGAAGTCGCGGTTCCTTGCCTTGAACGTGTACGGAATATCCCTTACTTCGCCATCCTTTGTCAGCTTAAAAACAATCGTTGAAGGACGAAAGACAGCATCCCATGCTAGATGGATGAATAAATAATTGGGATTGGGACAGGGATAGACCACGTCAATTTTGATGCTGCGTTCCTTCAGTTCAGGTTTCCACAGCCCAATACCTTCTTCATGTAAAACGACTAGCAGGTCATTGCGATG
>JBBQMA010000309.1:0-4030 GCA_038328415.1 Chitinophagales bacterium
GAATATTTTGCTCCAATCATCCTTCAGGATCAATGTCTGTCCTGCCATGGTGTGCCTGGCAAAGATATTCGTCAGAATGACCTCGACATCATCCGAAAGTACTATCCAAAGGACAAAGCTACTGGTTACAAAACCGGCGACCTTCGCGGTATTTGGCATATCACGTTCAAAAAATAGGGGCTTGTAGCTCCATGAGATCCCATTCCCTGCTGAAAGCCTGAAACTACGCATCCGGCTGATGGACATTCAAGCCATCATTTACCGGAGCTCGTTGCCGTGTTGGTATCTGATAGTTGTACGTGTTTTGCATCCTGAAAATGATATGCCTGCACGCTTGCCTTTTGGTCTTGGACAAGCCACTTTCCGGGTCAAGATAAATTTTGGGGAAACGTAAGTTTTTCCATCTTTGCAACACGCACCATAGCAGGTACGTTAAAGCTATTCCGACCAAATCTAACCTTATGCGTATCCACTGGCTTTCCATCTTATCCTTTGCCGTTCTGTTTCTTGGTCTGGCACTTGTAGGTTCTTCCTTCCTTTCATCGGAATATCCTAACGGTACAGATCCGGTATCACGACTCTTATTGCCGCAAAAAATTCTGTCCATTCCCATGGATGATCCTTTTTCGTTCGGTGGCGAAGTCCTGCGAACGGACCAGTTTGATATCAGGGAGCGGCTCGAGCGGGAGCTATTGGTGAATGCTTACCTGCATGCCAATACCCTGATAAGCATAAAACGGTCACGACGGTATTTTCCGGTTATCGAAAAAATATTAAAAGAAGAAGGTCTGCCTGATGATTTGAAATACCTGGCTGTAGCTGAAAGTGCGCTGGCGAATGGAACATCTTCTGCTGGTGCTAAGGGTATCTGGCAGTTTATGGAACCTACTGGAAAAGCATTTGATCTGGAAATAAATAGTGAAATAGACGAACGTCTTCACCTGGAAAAAGCAACCCGCGCAGCATGCCGATATCTACGTTCCTACAAAGAAAAGTTTGGGTCATGGCACCTTGCCGCTTCCGCGTATAATATGGGAGGCCCACGTTTGGAAAAGGACATGAAAATACAGCGCGCCAAATCCTACGAGGATCTTAATTTGAATAGCGAAACATCTAGATATTTATTTCGGATCGTGGCTTTAAAAACCTTGATGGAGGATCCCTCCGCTTTTGGTTATGATTTGACGGAAGAGGATTATTATCCTGAATTAAGTAATTACAAGGAAGTGAAGGTCAGCGGACCCGTTCCCAATTGGGGTGATTTTGCTATCCAAAACGGCACAAATTACAGACAGTTGAAAATCTATAATCCCTGGCTTGTGGCTTCAAACCTGACGAATAAATTCGGTAAATCATATACGGTTCGGATCCCTGTTGAATAAGTTGGTTATTGATGCGTAAATGTCTTTTTTAATCCACAATATAACTGGGGAACAATTAAAAGGCAAGGAGTCTAGGCAATTAAATAAAAAAGCCTTTCACTGGTCGGCGAAAGGCTTTTTTATTCGAGATAAACAGGTTGGATTACATAAATGCAATGCCAATATTCATCACCGTGAAATCATAGGGGGAGTCCTCTTTAAAGAGATTGTTCAAATAATAATTGACATACAGACGTGCCCGCTTGACACCTATTTGTGCCGTCACGCCATACAGCAGGTCATTTAGGCCTAAATCTGCACGAAGTGTAGTTTCAATCTTATTGCCATTGTCTTTGCCATCGCGTTCACTGCTGCTGCCTATTCGATAAGCAGCAAAGCCACCCAAGGCCATACTGACTTTACTTTTAATTTCAAACATCAGCGGGATAGAAAGTGTGTGTATGTTCAACTCCGAGTTGTTGGCGTCCGTGTCTTCATAATATACCGGAAGGTCTTTATTATCCAGACCCAGAGGACCTTCTTTGGTTTCGATATTAATATACCTCCAGAGCGCACCATAAAAGAGATTAAATTTACTTTCCTGTCCACCCAGGCGCGTACGCCACATGACACCAAGGTCATTACTCCAAGAGCTGAACGGCTTGAACTCGGGGTAATAAACACCATTTTCTTCCAAGTTGGACGTGATCAGGGTTGGCCCAAATCCCCAATACGCTGTGATGCTTGTCCGGCTTGTGCTCTTTTTCATTTTAAACATTTCAGGATTGAAATCCAGATTGATTTCATTTTCAGGTTCCTGTGCCTGCACGGCAATGGGCAAGGTGAGCATACTTGAGCCAATCAGGACTAGTAACATTAACGTTTTGATTCTCATAAGGGGTAATTTTGTGGTAAATATAAGAAAAGACTTGTTCATCGAATATGCTCAGTCCAGGCCCTCAGTCAGAAAAGTTTGAACGGCTATTCGCCAATCGTTGGTTTTCAAATCCCAGGCAATGCCATTCACGATGAGGAATTTCCGCACACCCTGCGCATCTTCAAGATAAAAGATGGGATTCGCATCTGGCTGTACCGGTTCGGATGCATTATCATCGGGATGCCGGATGGCCAGAGGGATAGGGAGATTCTTCGTTCGTACAGGCGTCCCGGACATACGAAACACGGCATATCCCTGCTCGATTAACTGGGCAACTGGTGTCTCGCGCAGCGCGTCCATATCCGTCAACACGTGCGAATAGGCTTTCGCGGGGACGACTTTCAGACCTTTCCCGTCAATGACATGGTGGGCACTGTGCGGGTTCAAATCACCCAAATCGGCTATTGTCGACTTGGTATACCAGTTTTTGTCGCTTCCATATTCAGCCGATTTGAAGGCGATGTCCATGAGGTATTCATTACCGCGATCCTGGAGGGTTGCTTCGCGAATCAGGAGTTCAAAGAGGCGATTTTGATTAAAAGGAAGCCTGTTATAATCAGCTAAAGGTATTTTTTGATAGGATCCCCTACTAATCGCATCAATCGAAGCCACCAGTGACGCAAAGTATAAGCGGCGCAGCGTTTGTTTTTCATTATCGCCGGTAAGCCATCCAGCTTCGATCAGAACTGTGCGTGTGCCCCTCGCCGTAAAATTGTCACCAAACGCTCGATTTTCAAACGCATCGCTGTATCGGGAGACCTGGCCGGGAATGATTTTTTCCAGTTGGTTGCCCAGGGACCCAATGAGTTTCATCGCATCCTGGCGGTGGGGAGGATTGCTGCGATTAAGGTCTGGGGGAGGGGCTAAAAAAGCGACTGCGGCGGTAAGGTTGGTATTGCCCACGCTGTAATAACGGTGTTGGTCGTGCAGATTGAATCCCCAATCGGCATCCAGACTATCACGCCAGTGGTTGAGAATGCGGGATTCGGGCGAAGTGAGCCTGAGTGCATCCCGGTTTAGATCAATACCCAAAGCATTGCGTCGCTGGTAGGCAATGGCACCATCCGGATTAAGCAGCGGAAGGAAATAAAGACTTACTTTTTGTGACCAGTTTTTGGCCTCAGGCAGATGTTGTGCTTCCTGAAGCGCTTTCCATAGGTCTAAGAGGGCCATAGTTGCCGTAGGCTCATCGCCATGCATCTGGCTCCACAGCAAGATTTTTATCGGACCTTGTCCCCATCGTACAGCATAAATATCCCGCTCTTGGACGGACCGACCCGCTAAAGAAACCTGGAAGCCCGGCACATTTCGAAGCGCATCAATCGCTTTTATGATATCTGAGTAGGCGAATCGCCGTTCATCCAAACCCGGATATCGGATATCCGGATGTTTGGCATACATCCGACCCAGTATATCCGGATCAGGATCTAGTGTAGGTGCATCCGGGCATCGGGTACTGAGCAGCAGGAATAAGGAGAAAAAGAAGGGAAGAGATATCAGGGCATTCACAGCGTAAATATATAACCTACACTGCAGAGCAGCAATAAAAAAGGCCCCCATACGGGAGCCTTGTCATTGTCGAAGCACAAAGACGTTTAATTTTCTTTCGCTACCGGTGTTGCCGGAGCAGGCTGGTTATTCGCCTTTGGACGGGAATTCCCAAAAGAACCCCTCCAGATTTTACCGCGCTTTGTGCGCTTATCACCTCTGCCCATGTTTGTTAATTTTGTAA
>JBBQMA010000310.1:0-4023 GCA_038328415.1 Chitinophagales bacterium
GCATTGTAGCCAAATACAGCTATTTTAATTTTTCTGAATCCGCCACTTATGTCCCGACCAAATTGATTCTTAATCAATTGCCTTTCCAGCCGGATGTCATTATTGTCCATTTTATTTCAAGGTTTCTAAATGTTCGGAATATCCTTGAACTGCAACAAGCTACTAACGCCAGGGTGATTTATACCATGATGGACATGGCTCCTTTAACTGGTGGGTGCCATTACGCCTGGCAATGTGAAGGCTATACTGGGGAATGCGGGAATTGTCCGGCGATTTCGTCTAAAAGGAGAAATGACATTTCTCACAAGACCCTAAAATACAAGCAACACTATCTGGATCAGATCGATGCACATCTGGTCGTCAGTACCACCTGGAGCCATCGCCAGGCTGTTCGCAGTACGCTGTTTAAAAACAAGGCCGTCACGCAAATCCTGCTTCCGGTCAATGAGCAAACATTCAAGCCGGGGAATAAAAAGGAGCTTCGCAAAAAATATGGACTGCCGGAAGATAAATTCATTCTGCTCGTCGGTTCATTTAACCTCCACGATGAACGGAAGGGATTCCCGGTCCTCATACAGGCCCTATCCCTCTTGTTTAACCAAATCCAAGCGGCACAACAAAACAACCTGATAATTGTAAGTATCGGAAAAAAAGATATTGCCGGTACGCACCCATTTTTAAACCATCATTTAGGCCTGCTGCGGGGCGAACATGCGCTGGCGGAAGCCTATCAACTTGCTGATATTTTTGCCTGTCCATCTATTGAAGATGCAGGCCCCATGATGATCAATGAGTCGATCCTTTGCGGAACGCCGGTGGTCAGTTTTGAAATGGGAGTTTCCCTGGATTTAGTCCAGTTCCCGGAAACTGGCTACCGGGCAAAACTTGCCGATGCTTCAGATTTTGCCAATGGCTTAAACCAGTTGTTTTTTCGACCAGATGCACATATGCAATTGGAAATGATGAGCACCAATTGCAGGGAACTGGGATTGCTACTTTCATCCCAATCTGCAGTAGCCCGGCAATGGCAGGAATTCCTTTTATCTTTGTTTGCGGAAAGCGGCCCGTCCCGCAGCTAAATCAGCTCCGCATGTATGAAAATGATCACAACCCACTTGCCTGGATCAGGGGTATCGAAAAAGGGCAGGTACATATCGGAGCAAAATGCTGGATCGGACCGTTTTGTGTTATTGATGGCGAATACGACCACATCACCCTGGGCGCCGGGGTCAATGTGTCCAGCGGCGCACAAATCCTCACGCATGACACTGTAAAACGCTGTGTATCCGGAGGCCAATACGATGCCATAGATCACGCACCAACCATCGTAGGCAACCATGTTTTCATCGGCACTAACGCCGTAATTTTAAAAGGCTGCACTATTGGCGACCACTGCATCATTGCTGCCGGAGCTGTCCTCACAGAGCAATCAGTAATACCACCCTATAGCCTGGTAGCCGGTGTTCCGGCAAGAGTAAAGGCAGATATCAGGGATCACGTTGAAGCACTTATCCATGGAACCGATCCCCTTTAATAAACCCTATCTCAGCGGCAGTGAAACCGATTATATTCGGGAAGCTGTGGAGTCCGGCAAAATATCTGGCGATGGCTTATTTACTAAAAAATGCCACGCATTTTTTGAAGCCCGTTATAACTTTAAAAAAGTATTCCTAACCACTTCCTGCACCGATGCCCTGGAGATGGCTGCGCTGCTTCTTAATATTCAACCGGGCGATGAAGTCATCGCGCCATCCTATACGTTTGTTTCCACTGTAAATGCCTTTGTCCTTCGGGGTGCACGTATCGTTTTTGCCGATAGTTCGCCGGAACATCCCAATATTGATGTCGATCAGATCGCCTCATTGATCACCCCCCGAACCAAAGCGATAGTCCCTGTCCATTATGCCGGTGTAGCCTGTGATATGGATGCGATTATGCAGCTTGCCGCCACAAATCAATTTGCTGTGGTGGAGGATGCTGCGCAAGCGATAGACAGTTACTATAATGGCCGCCCATTAGGCAGTATCGGGTGCCTGGGCGCCTTTTCCTTTCATGAAACGAAGAACATTATTTCCGGAGAAGGGGGCATGCTGAGTGTCAACGACCAAAGCCTGATCACTCGGGCAGAAATCATTCGCGAAAAAGGAACCAACCGGTCTTCCTTTTTTCGGGGAGAAGTGAATAAATATGGGTGGATGGATCTCGGATCTTCTTTCTTGCCTTCGGACATTATTGCCGCGTTTTTATACGCCCAGTTAGAAAATCTGGAACGCATCCAGGCTCGCCGAAAAGCCATATGGAATACCTATTTTGACGCATTGAAACCGCTGGCTGATGCAGGGCATTTTGAATTGCCGCTGATTTATCCGTATGCGACAAACAACGCGCATATGTTTTACCTCGTGTGTCATAATTTAGCGGAGCGTACCGAATTAATCTCCTTTTTAAAAGGAAACAATATCATGCCCGTATTCCACTACCTTTCATTACATACCTCCCCCTATTATGGGCCTATTCACGGTGATCGCCCACTCCCCCAGGCGGATAGATACAGCAACTGCTTGCTAAGGCTCCCGTTTTTTTATTCCCTAAAATATGATGAACAGGAATTTATTATTGAAAAAATAATGGATTTTTATTTTGGGCGGTAGTTGTAAATAATATCTTTTTTGGACCTGCTTTCTAAGAAGTTTATACAGCAATATCTCGAAAGCACTACAGACCTTTGAGCCATTCCTCGTTAAACATAACTGACTGATCCAGCTTTCGCCCAAGCTAGGGCTACTTGCGCCCGAAGTATACATGTACGGAGGACGCTTATGAAAAAGCAAAGCAAAACATGTGGTCAGGGCTGAGAAAAGTAATACGCACATCACTGCAGTTTGTATTGGTGTCATTCATGTTAACGATACCATTCAACGCGATGCGTGCCTTTTCGAGGAAAATTAAATTGCTATGAAATATAATTAAATTCATTGAGCTACGTCAACGCCTTGCCTGTGAAAGGTCACAAGAACAATTATTGCAATACTCATAAAGGGCAATACGGATATCAGTATCTTCCAATTCATCCCTAAAAGCGCGATAAAAAACATAATCCCAATCAACAAACTTAAAGAGCCAATGCCAATGTAGGTTAATAGTCGGCTTGGCTTTTTTTGAAACAGCGTTACTAAACGCAAAATTTGCCCAAATAGTGGAATTAGTGTAAACGGATAAGCGGCTGCTTTCGGGTCTGTAAAGAGCTTGTATAAGACCTCATATTCTGCTTGAAATAGAAAGGAATGATAATCAGTGCCCCCAATCCAGATAACCGAATAAGGAAGAGATAAGCAATATAATAATGAGTATTTTTAGATTCATAATGCTTGATATTGTATGTACATATTTTTACTTCTTCACGGTCATAACGTAGCTCAAAATCAAAGGCTAGTTGCAGCATGCGAATGCAATGCTATCCTATGCAGGTTTTGATCATCTTCTTCGATGGGTTATTAGTGGATAAAGCTAACAATTTTAACTTGCAAAGAACAAATTAAAACCAGGAACATCCTGATTTCAGAGCAAAGCATACACTTTTTTTCTTCCTAGATGAACGTTACATTATCAACTTTACATGAGGGAGTCCGCAACGGTTATGTTTTCACCAGGAATTCCATAGGCCAGGGGCTTTGTAGTAGCGGAGCCCGAGGGGATGAACCAGCATGTTATGGTGGTCATTGGTTTAACGATCATAAACCAGGGAGGGCAAACCTCCGGGAACGATATCCACATTTTGGGGGTCAAACATACGGAATAGGGGCCCCTGACTGACTAATCCCCAAGGGAGACGTACGACAGGGCTTCAAAGGCAGGAACCTCAAAAGTCGATGGGCAGACCTTCAACTGGGGTTATGCGCATATCCATGTTGTTTTGCTAGAAGACTATCGTGAATGCGCCGACATTTATAGCTTGTGCAGCGTGCAGTGCGAAAAATAAGTTGTTATCGGTAGTGATATATCACCGTTCGTATTCTAATATTC
>JBBQMA010000311.1:0-3956 GCA_038328415.1 Chitinophagales bacterium
TAGACGGAGTAGCAGGAATTCATTCTGCCGCCAGTCCAGAATTTCTCCGTATAGGACACTCCCGTCTTTTAAATAAATGACTTCGGTCGTCTTTTTGTCCACATCCTGGCTGAAGCCTAAAAGAGGAATTGTCAGGAGGAAAAAAAGCAGGGTGTAGCGCATAGCCATTAATGTTGAACGGGTATAGTGCTCAGAACGATAGGATTTGTCGGGTCTGTAGCATCATACTGGGTGAAACCATCCGGACCTATGACCAGCAGACGTGGGCTATTGGGCAATGCGATGACGTCATAAGTCGGCTTACCTTGGACATGACCAATTTGGTTGGATCCGATAAGCAAAGGATCTGTTTTGTCGAAGATGCGCAATCCGGCCTGGTCATCGCACAAGAACAGGATATTGTCCCGTACAGCCAGCCCGATCGGATGGGTCATCGGGAAGGATTTTAACAGGCGAGGTTTTGAAATATCTTTAATATCTACGACATCCAGCTGGTTAATAAATCCCTCACATTCCGTGCCATCACGCAGCGTGACATAAGCATAGTCGCCATCCGTAACCACAGGGTCACAAGCACGTGCATGTTCAAAAAGACTTAACAATACCGGTGTAGCGGGTACGGCATTGTGGAATATGTACATCCCTGTTTCGGAGCCAATAAATAAAAAATCTTTGTAGGGGAATATGGTTTCAATATTCCAGCCAATGGGAATATTGGAAGTTAAGTTGGGTTTATTGGCTTGCGTCAGTCCAAAGACCATCAAGTTACTTCGATCTACGGCATAGAGATGATTGGCGGCAATGGTAAAACGAGCAAGTGAACCGCCAATTCCCGTGGCTTGTGCGACAGTATTACCTCCATCAGCAGCTACATCTACTGCGAAATCACCTTCTAGTGTCCAAAAGAAGTTGCCCTTGTCACAATCGGCGGTTACCGTTTCTTCTGTTTCCTCATACCCAGTGATCACGCCCAATTCTGTTTGAACATATGTCTGGAATATATTTTCAATGCGATGGACCAGCACGGGCTGCGTGATCTGGTTGATATCAAAGGCGACCAGGTCCATATAGTTGTCCGCGTAGAGCACATTACTATAAATAGCCATGTCGGCGTTGCCGGGAATAGCAAGGAACGCGAGATTTTGCGGAGAAGAAGGGTTGCTGTTGTCAATGATATGCAGTCCTTCTTGGACCTCATTGATTAAAAGGTAGTTTCCATAAGCATATATTTTACCCGGATTTTTAAGACTCCGCGGTGCTTCAATGGCAATGCCCTCACGTAATGCGCTGGCCATTTTGTAAACGGGACTATAGAGGGTATACGTTTTCTTTTGGGTGCAAGTGTCTTTGAGACAGCCGCTAAAAAGAAAAGTAATCAGGAACATACTTAAAAGGAAAGGAAACGATGATCTCATGGTATTGCTTTTTATAGTATAACGCTCAAAGTAGCAAAAATGTGAGTACGATCCTGTTTTTAGGCCGTTGGTAAAAATGATGCGTTTAAAGATGCTGCCATATGGACGAAAAGCCGGCAAGCAGATGCGGGAAGAAATTATTCCTAAAGTGGAGATGAAAGGTTGCCGCTTTTTAGTGGATGGGAAAAGATATATCTGAAACGTAAAATTAACCTCATAGCAATCGCCCTGTAAGGAATAAGGTGGCGATGGAAAAATAAATAACTAACCCGGTGATATCTACCAGTGTCGCTACAAATGGTGCGGACGATGTGGCCGGGTCAAGCCGGAAACTTTTAAGGATAAGGGGAATAAGCGAGCCGACAAGTGTGCCCCAAATGACTACTCCGACCAAGGAAAAACCGACAGCAGCAGCGATGTATAAATAGAATTGACCAAAATCGAACAGGTGAAGCTCCTGCCATAAAAAGATACGTAGGAAACCAATGCACCCCAGCACCAGACCCAGGAGCAGACCTGTCATTAATTCTTTTTTAATCACATAAAACCAATCGCGCACTTCGAGTTCCTTCAAGGCCATTGCACGTACAATCAGTGTGGCGGCCTGGGATCCGGTGTTTCCTCCGCTGGATATAATCAGCGGTACAAACAAGGCTAACACGACTGCCTGAGTAATGGCATGTTCATAATGACTCATGACCGTCGCGGTAAACATCTCGCCGATAAGCAGGATGATCAGCCAGGGGGCTCGCTTTTTAAAGAGGGCAAACATGGATGTCTCTGTATAGGATAAATCCATTGTCTCGATACCACCGAATTTGAGGAAGTCCTCGGTATCCCTTTTTTCAATTTCATCCAGGATATCGTCCACAGTCACGATGCCGACCAGGACGCCATCCTCTGTCACCACAGGCAATGCAGCGCGGTCATATTTGTCAAAATAATCAATGGCATCTTCCCGGCTCATGGTAGAGAGCAGACTTATGGTGCCATGATCCATGAGCGCCTCCAGTGTTTGATGGTCATCGGCCATGAGCAATCTGCCGATGCGTATATCACTGATGAGCCTTTGGCCTTCGTCGATAACATAGACAAAATTCAGGGTCTCTGCCTTTCGGCCATATCGCTTGATGTGTTCCAGCGTTTTTGTGACGGTCCAGTCCTTTTTGGCCTGCACATAATAGGGCGTCATCAGGCGGGCAACACATTTTTCCGGATAACCAAGCAGGGTGAGCGCAATATCCTTTTCCTTGTCCGAGAGCAGGTTTATGCTCTCCTTGATCATCGTATCCGGAATATTTTCCAGGATCTCGGTCCGGTCATCCGGAGCCATATTTTCCAGGACCTCGGCAATCTGCGTGGAGCCAAGTTCTTTTATCAGATCCTGTTGGATGCCCGGACCCAAATAACTGAATACCTCGGCCTTGACCTGTTTCCCCAACAGGAGAAAGGCCAAAAGCCGCTCGTGTTCACTCATTTCTTCCAGGATCTCGGCGATATCACTGGGGTGCTGCTGATTTAATTCACCGGTTCTGATCATCCCGCGGCATTTACGTTTTCCGGGTTGGAGCCCAAAGATAAGGTCTTTGGACTTAGCGGCTGTTGTTCAATCCCATGGCGGTGACGACTATGGAAAATTTCACCTCAAATTAACCTGCCATCTAGTTTGTGGTAGGGGGCGAACTGGTATTATCTTTAGCCCGGAATCCAATTCAATATGGCACGCATTCGTCTTGACATCGCTGATCCTTTGCCCTATCGTACCACCACGGAGGTTCGGATTTCGGATCTAAATTACGGTGCCCATCTCGGCAATGATCGGGTGCTTAGTTTGGTTCATGAAGCGAGGGCCCGATACTTGACTTCCATCGGAATCACCGAACTAGATGCTTTTGGTGTGGGCATGACCATGGTGGATGCGGTCATCCAGTTCAAGGCAGAAGGTTTCTTTGGCGACCGCATCGAGATCAGCATGGGCACTTGCGACTTCACACCGAAGTCCTGGGATTTTATTTACCGTCTGACCCTGCTAGATAAAGGAAAAGTGCTGGCAATGGCAAAAACGGGGATGGTCGCGTTTGATTATACCACCCGAAAAGTGGTGGCCATTCCTGCCCCTTTTCTTCTAGAGTTAAAGAAATTAGCTTTACCCCTATGACACTAGGCGAAGTCGGGCATTTATAAAAGCAACCCAATGCGCGTCCCTTCTTCAATGGCCCGTTGGGCATCTAATTCACCTGCCTTTTTTGCACCACCTATTACGTGGACATCCAGTTTTAGTTCCCTGGCAACGGATTCCAGTTCGTTATTGGATAATTGACCGGCACAGATGATGATATGGTCAACATCAAACAGGCGGTATGTACCATTGATTTCAGTATGAAGCCCCTGATCATCAATGGACTTGTAAACCACTTCGGCTAATGGTTCCACGTCCATGTGTTTAAGATGCAGCCGGTGGATCCAGCCGGTAGTCTTGCCTAAGCGAGATCCAAATTTTCCCTTTGAGCGATAGAGCAGGAAGACCTTACGAATCGCCTT
>JBBQMA010000312.1:0-3924 GCA_038328415.1 Chitinophagales bacterium
GCTCGGTGCTAATCATCGGTTCCGGGCCCATCGTCATCGGCCAGGCCTGTGAATTTGATTATTCAGGCAGCCAGGCCTCCCGCTCCCTCCGTGAAGAGGGCATTGAGGTCATCCTGATTAATAGTAATCCCGCCACTATAATGACGGATCCGGTTACTGCGGATCATATCTACCTTCTTCCTCTCACTGTGGAAAGTCTGGTGCAGATTTGTGAAAAACACCAGATTGATGCCGTATTGTCCACAATGGGCGGACAGACAGCACTCAATCTTGCCATTGAAGCTGACAAACAAGGTGTTTGGGAGCGCTTTGGAATACGGATGATTGGTGTAGATGTCGATGCTATTGAGTTGACTGAAAATAGAGAAGCCTTTCGACAGTTGGTCATCAGGCTGGGCATGGGTGTAGCCCCTTCCTTTATCGCCAATTCCTTTTTGGAAGGTATGGAAGCGGCACAGAAAATTGGTTTTCCGCTCGTAATCCGACCTTCCTATACACTAGGTGGCTCAGGTGGAGGTATTGTCCATCGAATGGAAGAGTTTGATGAAGCACTGCGACGCGGTTTGAATGCCTCCCCAACTCATGAAGTACTCGTGGAAAAAGCGGTGTTGGGTTGGAAGGAATTTGAACTTGAGCTTTTACGGGATATCAAAGATAATGTCGTCATTATCTGCACAGTTGAAAACCTCGACCCAATGGGAATCCATACCGGAGACAGTATTACTGTTGCACCGGCTATGACGCTTTCCGATACAGCGTACCAGCATATGCGCAATTGCGCGATGACACTCATGCGCTCCTTGGGCAACTTTGCGGGAGGCTGTAACGTGCAGTTTGCTCAAAATCCGGAGAATGAAGAGCTAATCGTTGTTGAGATCAACCCCAGGGTTTCGCGCTCTTCGGCATTGGCCAGCAAAGCAACTGGTTACCCTATTGCGAAGATTGCCGCCAAATTGGCTATTGGCTATTCGCTCGACGAGTTAAAAAACCAGATCACCAAAACGACTTCTGCTTTTTTTGAGCCTAGCCTCGACTATGTCATTGTGAAGATGCCTCGCTGGAATTTTGAAAAATTTCACGGTGCCAATGATTTGCTGGGACTACAAATGAAGTCTGTCGGGGAAGTAATGGCAATTGGTCGCAACTTTCTGGAAGCGTTACAGAAGGCGTGCCAGAGTCAGGAAGAGAACAGGATGGGGCTGGGTGCCGATAAAAAGGAATGGATTAGGACCGAGGATATCCTTGAGCGGCTCCAACATGCCAGTGCCGACCGCATATACAGGGTCAAAGACGCGCTTCGATTAGGGGTGCCCGTCAATTCCGTTCAGAAATTAACACATATTGATTCGTGGTTCCTGCACCAGATCAAACGTCTGGTAGAATATGAAAAGCAGTTGGAACGGTATAATGTACCGGAAGATATTCCCGTTGAATTTTTACGTGAGCTCAAACAAGTAGGCTATTCCGATGCACAAATTGCCTGGCTGATGCGCATTGATGAAAAATTTGTGCGCGATTACCGGTATAAAATAAATCTCCGGCGCACCTATAAGTTGGTAGATACTTGTGCTGCTGAGTTTGAAGCTCAAACGCCCTACTATTACTCCACTTTTGACGAGGAGAATGAAAGCATTCCTTCGGACAAAAAAAAGATCATTGTTCTCGGCTCAGGCCCGAATCGAATTGGTCAAGGTATAGAGTTTGACTATTGCTGTGTGCATGGCCTGCTTGCTATAAAAGAGGCCGGCTATGAAGCAATCATGATCAACTGTAACCCGGAGACGGTGTCCACAGATTTCAACGTGGCCGACAAACTTTATTTTGAACCGGTATTCTGGGAGCACATAGAAGAGATCATCGCGCTGGAGAAACCGATAGGGGTTATTGTTCAGCTAGGTGGACAAACAGCCCTCAAGCTCGCGGAACAGTTTCATAAAGCCGGCATACCGATCATTGGTACAGATTATCGCAATATGGACCTGGCTGAAGACAGGGGTGCCTTCTCGGATCTGCTCAAAGCTGAGGGCGTCCCTTATCCGGAATATGGCGTTTCTGAAACGGTAGAGGAAGCACTTGCGATAGCTAAACGCGTTGGCTATCCGGTCCTAGTTCGCCCTAGTTATGTATTGGGTGGCCAACGGATGAAGATTGTCATCAATGACCAGGAACTGGAGCAATCCGTCCTTAACATCTTTAAACACATGCCGGATAACCGGGTATTGATCGATCAATTCCTGGAACGTGCCAAGGAAGCTGAGATCGATGCAATATGCGATGGCGATGAGGTGCATATCATGGGGGTGATGGAGCATATCGAGCCCGCTGGGATTCATTCCGGTGACAGTAGTGCTATGTTGCCGACATACAGCCTCAAGGAAGAAACTGTCCAAACCATGATTGATTATACCAAGCGAATGGCAAAGGCACTAAATATCCTTGGGCTGATCAATATCCAGTTTGCGATCGCAACCGATAAGCTCAGCGGGACCGAAAAGGTCTATGTCATTGAGGCCAATCCACGTGCATCCCGAACTACACCATTTATTGCCAAGGCTCATAAAGTACCTTATTTGAGTATTGCCACCCAGGTAATGATGGGCACCAAAAAAATAAAGGATTTTGTCATTGAAAAGAAACTGGAGGGTTTTGCGATCAAGGTACCCGTTTTCAGTTTTGACAAATTTCCGAATGTTGACAAACGACTTGGGCCAGAAATGAAATCCACCGGAGAAATGATCTATTTCATCAAAGATCTGAAAGATCCGTTTTTCCGTGAACTGGAGAGAAACCGGTCAATGTACTTGTATAATTGAGCTCGGCTTTAATAGCTTTTTGGCAAACCCGGTTTTAACAGTATTTTATCTAGTGTTGTATTAACACTAACACAAACCTAATCGGTCTGCAAGGATGCGAGCGTTGTGTAATGGATCAAATGCCGGGATGAGTATCCTTGACCTTTTTTGCACATCTTCCGTTGTAAATGGTTGCTGGGCAAAGGACAAAACGGCCGACTGGAATGCCTCGGGTCCTTGTACAATTTTTACTAATTCTTCAAGCCCAGTGCCGACTACCATCATTGGATTGACGATAATATGCCTTCCTAAGAATAAACTATTCAGGAGTTTAATTTTTAATCCTGTGTCCTGAAAGGTGGGCAAAACGATAACCTGTGCATCCTGAATATGATGATCTATAGATGACTCATCCGGATTGGCCAGAATCCGGATATTTGGGTGGGTCGCAGCAGCCTTGATTAACTCCACCTTTGGATTTTTTCCCGCAATAATGAGGGGATAAGATAAATGAGCAAACACATCATTAATCAAAAAAATTGCTGCTCTATGGTTTTCAGCTACCGATAAATTGCCATGGTATAATGCATAATTTCCAACTCCTAGAAGACTTTTTACTGCTGAGTGTGAATGGAAAGCAGGAATCAAAAACACCCGACCACCACAATATTTTATTAATTCTTTTTCATCATCCTGGCTTATAGCTGCAATCCACTGCGCATGGGTAAGAATGTGTTCGTATTTTTTTTAATCGCGTCGCTTCTACGTGAAAAAATGCACGACGTAAAGGATTACTTTCTTGTCCTGCCAATTGCTGGTAATAATGGTGTTCGATATTGTGCATTCGCACCAGCTTAATCCGTTTTTTCAATTCCGGATGAGGTAGCAATGCAGTGGTATGAAGTCCTTCAAAAAGGATCGGTGCGTCATCCAAAAGCAAATTCCTGAGTAGTTCGGGATTTTGCCGCGAAGCAACGATATAGGGAAGACGCATACTGAGCAGATCCCGATATATAGGCCGATGATAATAATGGACTCTATCACACCAGGCCAATAGTTCGGGGGATTCTAACTTTCGATACTGAAAACAATGGAGGACAATTTTAATACCAAGAGCATGTAGTGCCCGGAT
>JBBQMA010000313.1:0-3893 GCA_038328415.1 Chitinophagales bacterium
AATAGTGATGACATGACACTAGTATGGATGGCATGACAGAGATTTTAGCACTGTATCGGAAAACAGGTCTAAGAGTGCACTTTGAACAGGTTGCAACGTATCACGTTTAAACCAGATAGCAATCCACTAAATGGAAAAGCAATGAAAAGACGAATTGTGATTGGTGTTGGAGGTGCAAGCGGTAGTATTTATGCCCGGGTCTTGTTTGAGCGACTGAAAACAATTGCAAGTCAATGGGAAGCCGTCGGGGTGGTAATGAGTGCGAATGCATTGATTAACTGGGAACTTGAGACGGGCAGTCTGGACTTCTCTGATTACCCGTTTACCTTCTATACAAAAAACGACTTTAATGCCCCTTTTGCATCAGGGTCTGCGCGTTATGATACCATGATCATTTGCCCTTGTTCGATGGGGTTACTTAGCCGGATTGCAGTAGGAACAAGTGATGATTTGATGACCAGGGCCGCTGATGTCGTCCTAAAAGAAAGACGTCAACTAATTGTCATACCAAGAGAAACTCCTTACAGCCTGATCCATCTGCGCAATATGGTCCAGCTTACAGAAGCTGGTGGAATTGTGCTTCCAGCCAGCCCATCGTTTTATGGCTCTCCGGGCACAATGGATGAATTGGTGGCTACTGTAATCGATAGGGCATTGGATTTGGCGGGATTTGAAATTTCAGCATATCGATGGGGAGGCAATGATTAAATATATGCAAGAATTGCTACTCTCGGGTTACCTGCGTTGCCTCAATTATTGCTTTGTCCTGCTTTAACTTTGCGGATATCCGGTGAAAAAGTATGGCCGTGTTTAGCTCGTATCCGGATATGATCGAAAATGCATTGATCTGAAGCCATAACATCAGCGCTATGATCGTTCCAATCGATCCGTACAGTTTATTATACGTTCCAAACGAATTTATGTAGAATGAAAACAGTACCGAAGATACAATGGCGAGGATGGTAGCGACGGTAGCGCCTGTGCTGAAAAACCCAAACTTCCGATGGGTCGGAGCTCCGTACCTGTATAACAATGAAATACTTACATAAAACATGGTAACTACAAGGAACCATCGAAAGCTCTCCAACGCAGATTTTGTAAACCAGTCCAAGGCCACATAGTCGCCCAATAAATGGAGCAACGCATTGCCGGCAATGGTAAGAACAATGGAAAGGACCACTAAAATGGCAAGCACAATGGTTAACCAAAGGGCAATCCACCGCACTACAAGTGGGTGCCTGTCTTTAAATATTTCAGGATACTTCTTCTCAAAGCTATACATCAGCGTGGCTGTGCCACTCGTTGAGAAAATAAGAAACATGAGCGTACTGAATGAAAGCAATCCACGGCGTTCCCTGGTTGCAATGTCATTCAGGAATTCGAGTAGCCAGTCCCCAGCAGTTCCAGGCATGACGCCACGAACGGTTTCGTGTAAGGTGACACTGAACGATTCATAGACCTGGAAATAGGGCAGGAGAGTGAATAAGGTTATGATGGCAGGGAAAAGAGAAAGAAAGAAACTAAATGCTACGGCATTGGCCCGCATAAACGGATCATCTTTTCGGAGCTCATTAAAGAAAAATTGCCCTACATCATAAATCGGAATACCAAAAAAACCAGGGAAGGAATGGCACTTTAACCATATTTCAAGTCCGTTGAGCACACTTTCTCCCTTTCGTTTTGATAAGTTTAGCCTGGCTTTCATTCGCTTCATGGGAACCTGGATTGAAGGATGTCTAAAAGCGCTGACGGCGCAAAACCTGTTTTTCCGGTTTCCTTGTAGAGAAAGGCGAGAACCACACTGCCGGTTGTGAGCAACCGATCGTTTTCGTTAAAAATCTCACCACTGAAAGTAAGTGTTTTCCCAGGCATTTCCCCAATACACGTCCGAATAGTTAATAAGTCATCATATTTGGCAGGGCGGTGATACTGAAGCCGAAGTTCGACGACTGGCATAAGTATGCCCATTTCCTCCATTTTGCGATACGTAAACCCGATCGCACGCATGGCTTCAGCTCGGCCTACTTCCAGATATTGGGCATAATGCCCGTAATAGACAACCCCCATTTGATCCGTCTCACTGTATCGGACACGAACTTGTGTATCATGACAATACATGCCTATCAAATTGGATCACGACGAAGGGGACAAGTCATACAGTGCGAACCACCGCGTGCTCGTGATAGTTCGTTTGAGGGTAAGGTGATAATCGTTTTTGTAAGTGAAGAGGGGTCAAGCAAGCCGGCATTAAAGTCCCTTAGAAAATCTTCGGCGTGTAAAATATTGTAGCCACTTTCCTGGAAAGCCATCTCTGTCACAGGGTTGCGATCATAGGTCAGTGCTACGCCCGGACGCATTGCCACAAGGTTGCAACCATCGGTCCACTGTTCACGCTCCTGGTAGGGACTTTCCCCTTTGCCGCTTAAAATGAACTGCATATTCGGATCAATTTCCTCGTGAAAAAACTCACGAATACTTCCATATTCCCGATAATCGCCATTTCGAGCATAGACTAGTACATTGGACGCCAAACCATCAACAACGATCGGTTTAAAGGCCGCAATGTCATGATGATCAATCTGAGTGAATATGGTGTCAATGTGCATATAGGACCTATCCTGGGGGATATTTATCTGGACGACGTGGTCAACAACACCTTTATCAAAAAGCGCCTTTTTAAGCAAATTTATAGAGTATGCATTTGTACGCTCACTACATCCCACCATCAAATAATGATTGTTGATGATCATCACATCACCGCCCTCGACAGAAACGATTTCACCCCGGTTGGAGGGAGGAAACTCATCTACATGGTTCAGATTGATAATTTTGCCATCTTCCCGCAGACTGCGAAACATGGGATGTGACCAACAAATAAAGCGGGTGAGAAAATTTTCTCTGTATCGAGCTGATTTTGCCGCTTTTGTGATAAGCACATGATCATTGATTGTCACGGCCAGATCCCTGGTAAAAATGAAATTAGGAATGGGGTCAAACAGGATCAGGTCGTTTGATGCCAGATAACCGGTTATCAGGGTCTCGGCCAAATCTTCATTTGGCAGGTCATGGAGGAGTGTGAAATAACTCTTAGGAAGTTCCTCGTAATCAATGATCATATTGATCACTTCAGTGCGGGTTACAGGATCATTCTGAAGGGATTCCAGCAGTAAATCATGACTTTCCATCACTTGATCGGCGCCTAAGAAAGCTCTGAGAACGGCTGAAAAAACATCATGTTCCTTCTGCATTTGAGGCAAATGAACAATGTCGTCAAAAAGCAACTCAGAAGATTTTTTAGGGCTGACACGTGCGATTCCTGCATCGGGCCGATGGATCATGACACTGCGAAGAGTGCCTATCTCAGAATTAACATGAATTTCAGTTTGCTGTGCCATAGGATGCAAAGTTAATGTTCCTCTTGGTTGAATGGTATTCTTAACATTCCTTTGACCTCAAAAAGGTATCGTCTGACGGATTTGTGCTATCGTTTGTCTACCTTTGTTGGAGTGGTTCGCCGACCCGTATACATTTGCATGACCTATGAGTATTCTTAAAAACCTCAAGTCTTTATTTATAGAAGAGACCGAGGCTGCAGCGCAGTCAGAGGCCGTTCCATCATCTGCCTTAGATACTCCTGTTCTCGTTGATCCGACGCAGGATATACCCATTTTATATGAGCAAAGTGGCGAGGTCAAACAGGCTGTCGACCATCGTTTTCTGGAAACACTTCTTGCCGCAATGGAAGAAAAAAATCTGGAAGGTTTCGATTATCTTGAGTTCAGACAGGCACTGAAATCATTGGATAAAATGGCTTTTGATGAAGCGACAAAGTTTAAAACGGCCTTTGCTATGGCGCAATCCATGAAAGCAACACCTGATCATTTAACAAGTAC
>JBBQMA010000314.1:0-3890 GCA_038328415.1 Chitinophagales bacterium
CTCAGAACAATTAAATGCGTTTAGGCTTAACTAGTTCACTCATGACTGTAGCAGACTGATGTCATCTTTGGTCAAACAGCAAGCCTGAGGCGATCATATGCCAGTGCAAAGCCTTCCGGCAAAGAGGCATTGACATCCCTTGACAAGCCCATTTCATGACTGATATGTGTGAACCATGTCCGGGGGACCTCACAGTCCCTGGCCAGGTCAATAGCCTCATTTAAAGCCAGATGAGAATAGTGTGATGTTTTTCTAAGGGCATTCAGAATCAGTATTTTAGTACCCCATATTTTTTCACGTTCAGTACCACTGATCGTTTTAGCATCTGTGATATAGGTCAAATCACCAAACCGAAAACCCAGTACAGCTCCTCCGCCATGGGCGACCAGAATAGGAATAACTTTTAATTCCTTGATATAAAAGCTTTCATCGGAACGAATCGTGTGCAAGGCAAACTTAGGTGCACCAGGATAGGGATTCGAATCGAAGGCATAGGCAAATCGGGTTCGTAGCTCCGCCAAAACAAAATCGGTACCATAAACCGGGATCTCCTCCTTCTGCTTGAAGTAATAAGGTCTTAAATCATCCATCCCGGCCACATGATCGTTATGTTCATGGGTGATCAAAACGGCATCTACTTTATCAATTCGCTCGCGGAGCATTTGTTGCCGAAAGTCCGGACCGGGATCAATAATGATCGAATCACCATTACTTGTCAGGTAAAATGAAGTGCGCAGTCGATTGTCTTTGGGATCAGCAGATTGACATACTTCGCATTGACAACCAATGACGGGTACGCCCTGGGATGTTCCGGTGCCTAAAAACACCCCTTTGATCAAGCTACTTCCAGTGGTAATGTGGCTTGTTTTTGGAGGTTATGATAAAAATCCCGGGATTTCTCGGAAAGATCTACAGGTGCGAACTCCAGGTTTGAAAGGATGTCCATCAGGGTATTAAACCGTCCTGCTGTATCAAAGAATTTATTAACTACCACGATTTTACGGTCTTCCACAATACAATAGCCTGACTGAAAGTTACCTTTTTCATAACGTACAATATACGACAAATTCCGAAAAAGGTCTTCTAATTTATGAAGGTTATTAACAGTAGGTTTCATTGGTAGTCAATATGCATGTAGTTTTGCAAAGATAAACATCAAATGTTATGACTCGAATTTTCTCTTCTTCCTTGTGCTTGATTTTTCTGTTTGGTTGCCTGCTTTTGTTACCGGCCATTTCTACTGCGCAGGCGCAGCGCTTTAAAGCAGGTATGATGCTCGGCTTTAATGCTTCACAAATCGATGGTGATGAACTGTGGGGTTATAACAAGGCCGGATTGAATCTTGGTGTACGTTTTTTGGCCATAATCACCCCGCGTATTGACCTCAGCATGGACATGTTGTATAGCCAACGTGGCTCGCAATCGCAATTTTCCCTGGACAACAGCCAATTGTTGAACAGATATAACCTCCATTATGTTGAGGTCCCGGTCATCCTTCATTTTAAAGATTGGATTGGTGTGACTACAGACGATGAAAAGTTCTACCGTGTGGAAGCAAATGCAGGGTTGGCATATAGCCGTCTAATTCGGGCCCGCATGTATGGGAATGCCTTCGAAGGCAGAGAGGACCTTCTGAATCAAAATGATTTTTGCTGGCTGATCGGAATTGGTTATCACGCTTCACCTAATCACAGTTTTCATGTTCGCTACACCGACTC
The DNA here is from genome assembly GCA_038328415.1 of Chitinophagales bacterium. Classification (GTDB taxonomy): domain Bacteria; phylum Bacteroidota; class Bacteroidia; order Chitinophagales; family Saprospiraceae; genus JAGNXB01. The sequence goes on from JBBQMA010000314.1 coordinate 1,719, forward strand.
CATCAATAAACTATTTGATGACCAAGAAGCCCTGAATACAAGAAATCTTCGTGGCTATTTTCTTACCTTGCACTACCTCTATACGTTTTAAAGATGCGTCTATTTTTATTTTTTTTATTTGGGCTGGGATCAATTCTTGTTTGGGCCTGTGGCGAAACTGCCCCACCTGCACCTACTTCTCCGCCACCACCGGCAACCTATGCATTACCTCCTCAGGGGCTAATTGACAGCATATTCCCTCTGGTCACTACCATTGACTTTCTCTTCAACAGTCTTCCAATTAGCATGTCCGTGACCGACCCTAACGCTATCCGGACTATTTTTTCGCATTTAGCTCTATCTGAAGCTGTACTAATGCAACACGGATGCAAGCCAATAGGAAGAATATTTTATGTTGCCAGTGGTGAAACTGCCCTGACCGGTTCCTTGTACTTTGATAAGGCTTGTCATTTTGTGGTGTTTCTGGAAAATGAGGAGCCTGTTTTTGCTGTGCAATTAAACCAATTTGGCATTACTTTTCTGCGAAATGCCGGTGTTCCGGATAACTGAACGCCGTTTCAATCTGAATGACTGAATACTTTGCTGTTATAGATTTAGGAACAAATACATTCCATCTGATCATCGGATGGAAAAATCGTAATGTTCCTCATGTACTATACCGCAAACGCTTTTATGTTAAACTTGGCCGAGCCGGCATTGGCATTATTCACCCAGATGCCCTCAAGTCAGCTCTTAATGCTTGCCAAAGGTTTAGAGAAAAATTGGACGAAATACCTGTCAAAGCCCTGCGGGTGTTAGGTACTGCAGCGCTTCGTACGGCTGCAAACGCACCTGATCTTACACAATCACTTGAAACTATACTTCGGGCTCCAATTGAGATCATCTCTGGTCAGGAAGAAGCCCGTTTAATATCTCAAGGGGTGAGAGTCCTAATTAAAGAAAGACATATGCCCGCTCTCATCATGGATATTGGTGGTGGCAGCGTGGAATTTGTCAAAATGGAACATAAAAAGATTCTCTGGAGTGAAAGCTATCCGGTCGGTGTTGCTGTATTATATAATAAATTCCACCAGGAGGATCCAATTACAAATCAGGCACAGGAGCAACTTCGTGCTTTCCTGGAGCAACATCTTATGCCCTTGGTCCATGAGTTTACGAAAGACAGGCCGATCATGCTGATCGGAGCTGCAGGTATCTACGAAGTGCTCGCCCGCTGTTTGGGCATCCGGAAGTCCAGCCGGCTCAAACCTATCGAATTGGAGAATTTCCACTTATTAGCCGATGAAATCATTGGAATGAACCTCAAGGAAAGGCAGGAAGATGTGCGGATTCCTGAAAACCGAGCTGATCTCTTCCCCGTTGCACTATTGCTTATTCGATGGGTTTTAGTCCACCTCCCTGTCGAAGAGCTAAGCGTTTCACCTTATGCAATGAAAGAAGGTGCGCTTCTGGAACTGGCATCCCAGTATACAGACTATTCTTCTTCTCCCGGCTCTTCAGGACGAGAATAGCCCATTTGATTATCATCTTTTAAACGCTTCAACAGGCGATCAACTTTCTCCAATTCGTCCAATGTATCATCGAGATAAAAATTTAAATCAGGCACCCGGCGAATATGATTACGGACACGATACGCCAGGGCTTGACGCAATTCCTGCTGTTTATCTTCCATTTCAAGAATGGGCGCCTGTTTATTATCCGTATTGTAAACCGAAAGGTATACTTTGGCAAGCGTCAGGTCGGGTGACATTTTTACTTCGGTCACAGTGACCAATGCATCGCCATAGATAAGCCGGCCCTGATCTACAAGTACCATGCTGAAATGCCGGCGGATGAGTTCGGCAACCTGATTTTGTCGAATGGTAGGCAAAACGTATTGATTTGACCCAAAGATAGGAGAATTGGCAAGGTGAAAGCGTATTCCGTCTCTTAACCCTATTTTTGCCTTAAACTGAGACCTATTGGCTGGATTTCTGGATGAACCTGTTGACCAACTGCCCGGACTGGGGGGTATCCGTTCCGCATTGCTGCAAAAAGAGTTGCGTATTGAACGAATTGGTGACCTTGTCGAATATTACCCATACCGCTATGTGGATAAGACTCTTGTACGGCCTATTCGGGATGCCAGGCAGGCGCAGGAACCCTTATTAGTCCAGGGAATCCTAAGCCAAT
>JBBQMA010000315.1:0-3828 GCA_038328415.1 Chitinophagales bacterium
ACGTTAGTGCATCAGATAGACTTTTTTGGCCAAAGTAACCTATCCTAGACTTTGAAAAAAAAGGCCTCTAGATAAAAAATAAACTCTTCCAATATGAAAAATCTAATTTTATTCTTAGTCATTTCACTTTTCCTTTCCAATCATGTTTATAGCCAGGTAAGTCTTGAAACGCAGATTGGTGGAGCAAATTTTTTGGGAGCAAGCCTTAATTCCAGGTTTAATATCGATTTGGACAAAACTAAGACACATCGGATTTCTCCCAGTTTTGGAATAGGAATCTTATTCCCTTACTGGTATCCGTCAACAACTTTAATTAATGTTGGCGTAAGCTACAATTACAAAAATTGGGGAATTGGAACAGAAGTAACTGGCTTTGCAGGTAAATCTATTATCTCCTCAAAAGCAACCAATGGTTTTGTCGACATGATGGTTTATCCTAATTTAAATTACACGTGGACATTTTGTTCTAACTTATACTTTCGATTTTCTGCTGGATCTTATTTTGCCTTCTCTCGACGAGCTGGATCTTCATCGGAGAATCCTAAACTTACGTTTGAAGGAGATGTTATTCCGGGTGCAGGAATTGGATTTGGGTATATTTTTAAATAGATGTATCCATCTAGTATCCTAAATATCCTTATAAATTTCGTGTTGCTTGTCCGACAAATTAGTGGCCCAATTCAATCAAGTTGTTGTTTGAAATACCCCTCTTTCATTAGAGCTAGATTTTGAAGACAGTGTTTTACTTTTTGTATTTGTGGACTTGGAGCTGAATAAAGTGCTTTTGAAAGACTCGACTTAACGTGCTTTTCCATTACTATAGTAAAATGGATTATTCCATAATCCAATGAACCAATTCACAAGCGTCCAAAATAATTTTGAAAGTCTTTCTCGATTTCCATACTGAGGGACCCCAAATAGTAAATAATTTACAAAAGGGTCTTCTTCGCTCTGTTTCTGGTGTATGGCCTTGAAGTTGATGACAACTTATTTGGTCCGGCACCGTCTCATTAGCCGGCGAGGCTTGTTACTTTTTGTTGCGCCAAAAAGTAACCAAAAATCTACCTGCCAATTGGCAGGCCCGACTGACTGGGGTATTGCAGGCAGGGCGCTTGTTCTCGAAAGGCTCGCTGGTTAGTGATGAAATTGGTGTAAAAATCCAAAATAGCATTACATAAGCCTCGCGCGGGAGCGCTCGGTTCGCTCACCGAATGTCCACTGGATATTCGCCCCTTTGGGGGTCCGTGAGCTCACACATAAAAAGGCGGCCCCCTGTGGGCATTGGTCGCCGAAGCCTTGGCGAAGGCGAACCAGCTACGTGCTGGGGGCGAGCTGTTCGAGAACGGTCCTTATTTAAAAATGCGATTAAATTCTAAATCTTAAATAGGGGTAGTTTTTGATAATAAGGATTTTGATCATACAATACATTGATTATCAGTAAAGATTATTCCGCATTCTAAATATTTTGGACAGTAGTGAAAATCGCTATGCTATGCGCTCCCTCATGACTGGCTGCAACTTAATAATGCTTACCAAGGAGATTAATTTCATACCACGAGTGACAGACACTATCCTGTAACGGGAACAATGTGATTTATGCCAGCGACGACAGTGGAATCCAGGAAAACCTGCTGAGGCAGAAAAATCAATGCGTCACACCGGCGTGCATGAGGGATTCGATTTCCTCGGCTTCGATAGGGATATGCGTCATCAGGTCCACGGGTTCATGGTCAGTCACCAGGATATCGTTTTCAAGGCGGATGCCAAAATTTTCTTCCGGAATATAGATGCCAGGTTCGCAGGTAAATACCATGCCGGCTTGGAAGGGATCGTATCGGTTGCTGAGATCATGCACATCTAGTCCCAGATGGTGGGAGGTGCCATGCATGAAGTATTTTTTATAGGCTGGCCAATCAGGGTCCTGGTCTTTAATATCTGTTTTACTAATCAGACCAAGGCCGAGCAATTCACCTTCCATGATGGTACCCACTTCCTTTTGAAAGTCTGTGAGATTATTTCCGGGCACCAGGAGCGCGGTAGCTTCACGCATGACACGGAGTACGGCATTGTACACTGCGCGTTGGCGTTCTGAAAACTGGCCATTGACCGGAATAGTACGGGTGAGGTCAGCGCTGTAATGGGCATATTCGGCTCCAAAGTCCAGCAGCAACAGGTCCCCATCCTTGCAGACCTGATCGTTTTGGTTGTAGTGGAGAATACAGGAATTTTTACCGGAACCTATAATGGGGTGATACCCATGGCCGGCCCGGTTTCGAATAAATTCGTGCGATATTTCCGCTTCGATTTCATATTCCAGTACACCGGGCTTTACAAATTGGAGTACTCTTCGAAAGGCATTATCCGTTATGTCCATGGAACGCCGGAGCAGATGTATTTCGATATCCGATTTGATCATCACCAGCTTCTTCAGAATCGGTTGGGCCCGGTGAAATTTGTGTGCTGGATATTTTTGCAAATATTCGCGGGTAAAGCGCGCATCACGGGATTCGACCTCAGGCTGGAAGCGGTCGTTTTCTGGAATATTGGTATAAATGCGTTTTGCTAGCAGCATTAATTCATGCAAAATGGTCGGTATTTCGTCCAGGAAGTAAACCTTCTCTATACCTGAAATGCGACGGGCATCCTCCTTGGTATACTTGTACCCTTCCCAAATAGAGATCTTTTCATTACTTCTTTTGATAAAAAGCACTTCACGAAATAATTCCTTGATGCAGTCTGGGAACAGGACTAGCACCGCCTCAGGTTGATCGAGGCCACAGAGATAAAAGAGATTACTATTCTGGCGGAATTCAAAATACTGATCCCCATTCCGCGGCATCTGGTCATTGGAATGAAAGATAGCGATGCTTTCGGGGCGCATTTCACGAATGAAGCGCTTCCGGTTCTGGGCAAAAAGCTGAGGATCGATGGGGTCGTAACGCATGATTGGAAGGTAAAAAGCCAAAAGAAGGCGCTAAAGTAAGGGGTTTATGAGCAGAGATGCAAGCATAACTGAATTTGCTATCATCAGAATGCACATCACTTTCGTGAGAATGATTTGCTAAACTGCGGCCTTTTGCAATGTCTTAACACTATAGTCTTGGATATTTGCTGTGAAGGAAGATACCTTTGCACCATGGCAAGAGGGCTATTCAGGCTAATTCCTATTTTTCTGCTGTTCAATCTCGTGATGAGTTTGGCACTAAGTGGATTTGCCCAAGTCCAGATTAACAAAACGGTTAGCCTTGCTCAGATTGGTGCGGTAGATCAGTTAGGGGGTCTTCCCTGGCTTTACAACGCCTATTTTGATTTTGAGGAGCATTCGGACGATTATTTAGAGCACGCATCTCCGGCTCAAGTCACCAATTGGGATGTGCCATCAAGCCGACTGGATCATTTTTATTGTTTCCGGTTCGAATGTGATACACCCCCGTTCTACTTACTTTACAGCGCCTGGCGCAGTTTCCTACTGGTATAAATTCAGTATTTGCCCTTCCTGGCGCAGACTCAACTTTTGTTTGCAATTGTGATTTATTGCAGTTCCTGCAATCACGATTGCTGATGATTTTGGTGTTCCTAAATTAATCATCGTTTACTGGTCTTATTTCCTGACCAACGATTGTTGCTGAAATTTCCAACTATGCATGCTCCACAATCCGGAATGGGTATTCAGGCAACCCTGGATAAACTCCGTCATTTTTTACCGGCACAAGCACCTTTAAAAGATTTTATACATCACAATACACTTCATGCATTTCAAGATTTGCCTTTCCATAAAGCAGTGGCGAAGGCTTCTCGTCTGTTTGGATTTCGCGGTTACCTTTCATT
>JBBQMA010000316.1:0-3820 GCA_038328415.1 Chitinophagales bacterium
TGTCCATCACGGCGAGATCACCCAGTGCAAAAACAAATTCATGGCCATGGATTAGATTGAATGCATCCACTTTTAAGCGGCCATTCGGCAGATAGGCTTCCGTTTTTAGTCCGGGTATTGGATTGCCTTTGACCCCTGCAGCCCAAATGAGTGTTTGCGTAACGATGGATTCTCCGTTAGAAAGTTGAGCGAATTCTCCGTTATATTCATTGACTTGTGTATTTAACATAACCTGGACGCCTAAATCCGTCAAATACCTCTTGGCACGCAGACTGCTCAGTGATGACATTCCGATCAACAGTCGTGGCCCAGCATCTATAACCGTAATTCGCATTCGTGCAGGATCCACTTCACGGTATTCCGTTGTTAGAATTTTATTTTTAATTTCTGCCAAAGCACCGGCGATTTCTACGCCTGTTGGTCCTCCACCGACGATTACAAAGTGAAGGATATCAGTGAGCGAATCTGATGGATTGGTGTCGGTTAATCTTACGGCATTTTCAAATTGCTGTAGAAAATCAGAGCGAATGTCCAATGCCTGGGAGACCGACTTTAATTGCATGGCGTGGGTTTCTAGGGTTTTATTGCCAAAGAAATTGGTGGTTGACCCTGTCGCCAGAACCAAAATATCGTAGGGCATCGACCCCGAGGATGTCTCCAGTATCCGCGATTCCCAATTTACCCGGAGCACATCGGCCATTCGAAACGAGACATTGTTCATAGGCCCGATCATTTTCCGGAATGGATAAGCTATACTATCCGGGGTGAGACTTGCGGTAGCCACCTGATAAAGTAGTGGTTGAAATGAATGAAAATTATTTTTGTCAACTAAGGTGACTCTGAAAGGCTTTCCTGCCAGATTTTTGACCACATTTAACCCTGCGAAACCACCTCCAACAACGATAACCCTGGGATAGGGGAGTGCATCAAATATTGTCTTTGCTAGCGTTTTCATAAGGCTTCGGAGTCCGTATTGTTGACTTAGGATAAACAACCTGATGCTGCATGTAGTTTTAAGTAGGTGATGGATTGATGGAATCCAAGTAACTTGGTCATTTCATCCTTTAACGTATCTCTACGCGAATATGGTTTCAATGGATTATGATGTGATCATTGCCGGAGGTGGAATGGCAGGTTTATCTCTGTTGTGGCAGATAAGGAAGGCAGGTTTGAATGATCTGCAAATTCTTCTAATTGACAAGGAGTTGAAAAATAGAAATGACCGAACATGGTGTTTTTGGGAGTCTGGTGAAGGGCCATTTGAGCATCTTACATACAGGACCTGGGATCAGGTGCGCGTACATGGGGCGAAAGCCCAATTCAAGGATTTCTACTTGAATGACTACCGTTACAAAATGATCCGTGGAATTGATTTTTATCAATTTATGGATGGTCAAATTGAACAAGACCTTGCCTGTGAGCGAACCATAGCAACGATTCAACAAATTGGTGCAGATACAGGCGGGTGCGTCGTATCAACAGACAAGGGAGATTTTTATGCCAAAACCGTTTTTGACAGCACCTATCGCATGCCACTCAACGAGCAGGGGAGACACCATCTTTTACAACATTTTCTGGGATACATTATCCAAACCCCAAAGCCGGTTTTTGATGTAACGCTTCCTGATCTGATGCATTTTGGCATACCACAACATGATCAGTGCCGCTTTATCTATGTGCTTCCATTCGCTCCGGATAAAGCATTGATTGAATTTACTGTTTTTTCAGAAAAATTACTAAACCGTCAGGAATATGAAGATGCTCTTTGTGCGTATATTCAGGACCGAGTGGGCCATTCCGATTGGAAAATAGAGGAAACAGAATTTGGGGTCATCCCTATGAGCGATGAGCCTGTGAAAGAATTTCTTAGTCCCGGACATATCCGAATTGGGACATCCGGAGGCTACACGAATCCCGCTACAGGATATACCTTTCGCAGCACACAAAAGCGACTTGGTGATCTAATCAATGCGTATAAAACATCTGGCCACTGGCAAGCGCCTGTAAGCCAATGGCAAAAACGATTTGGACTTTATGCTTCGGTCATGCTTAATGTTTTGCAACATAACCGAGTTCCGGCGCCAGAAATGTTTTTTGATCTCTATGCGCGTAATCCGATTGACAGGGTCTTTCGGTTTTTGGATGGCGAATCGTCCTTTATGGAAGAGATTAGTTTGATGCGGTCTATGGCCGTCAAACCTTTTGCTCAGGCTGCCCTTGATGTGGCCCGAAAACGAATTGGGTTGTAGGCTGTGATTCGAGTCCACCGTTTTGACTGGATTCAGGTGCTCGCCGTATTGTTTGGCTAATGAAAAATCACAAATTATTTATATTTATTCCCGTTTTTAAAATCATTCAATTTAATGATGCTATTCACCTCAAATCCTTTTCAATTGGGTTTCTCCATAACCTTATTACGACTTTTGTCCACTTGCTTACTTTTTGTCTTGCTTATTGGAAGTTCCATTTCAGTATCCGGGCAGAAAATCAACCTCCCGGTTTTAACAAAAATGGATAATGTGCCGGATTGGATCTCATTAATGTTTGCTGAAGATCCGAATGTCTGGCTTATTGATAAATCTTATTCGGATTATTACAAGGTCCACCCTTTTGAAAAAACGACGTTTACACAATACTATAAAAAATGGCGACGGGCAGTTAATCCCTATTTGACAACTGATGGCTATGTGCGTTATCCATCCGATGAAGCGATATGGAGCCAAAAAACCACCTTTATCGATAAATTGTATCAGGGCAACTCGCTTACTTCCCGTGATGCTAACTGGGCTTGTCTCGGGCCATTTGAAATGCTTAATGATGCGATTGACGGCGACCAAAAACCGGTAAGCTGGCAAGCCAATGTGTATTGTGTGGACCAATCCCAATCGGATCCAAAAATTCTTTTTTGTGGAACAGAAGGGTCCGAGGTCTATAAAACCGTTGATGGTGGCATCAACTGGCAACCAGCCAGTCGCAATCTTCTTGTGGAAGCCGTGACTGCGGTTGAGATCAACCCATCCAATCCGGACATCGTTTTTATCGGTGATAGAAATGGCATTTACCGAACCACTAACGGTGGTGGTTCCTGGGCCTCAGTACTGGTGGAAAGCCAGATAAATGTAAACGATATTGCCATACATCCCTTGAACACAAACATTGTTTTTGTTGCAGCGGAAAAAGGATTCTGGCGAAGTTATGATGGCGGTATTCAATGGACCAAGGTTTACAATCAACGTTGTTTTGATGTCGAGTTGAAGCCTGATACACCGGATGCAGTATATTTATTAAAGGATAATCCTACTGAAAATCGCTGTGAATTTTGGAAAAGCACTAATGCCGGGATGACATTTTCGTTGAAATCGAGCGGGTGGTTTGCGGGTACAGATGCTGGACGATCAAACGGAGGTGCACGAATGACAGTCACACCGGCTGATCCTAAACGCATTTATGCGGTGTTGATTGGTCAGGCAAAAGATGGCGATAATGGATTCATTGGTGTCTATCGGAGTGATGATGCCGGGGAATCCTGGACCTTGCCCAATCCGCCAGCAGGAGGCCCCTATTCCCAGGCACATCCCAACTTGGCAGTGATCAATCCATTTTCAGGCACTGGTTTTCATCAGGGCTATTATAATCTTGGTATAGCCGCGAGTCATGAAAATGCCGATCAATTATTGGTAGGCCATCTTAGTCTTTGGCGGAGTAACAATGGCGGCTCTTCCTTCCAAATCATGGGCGGCTATGGCGGCGGACTTGAATGGATACATCCGGATGTGCAGGATATTAAGGTCCTGGGAAAGGACACCTGGTTATGCACTGA
>JBBQMA010000317.1:0-3810 GCA_038328415.1 Chitinophagales bacterium
GGTCGTTGTGGCCCTTTAGATCGCTGGGCCAATCGGCAAACCGTTCCCCCCGATAGCCGCCTTCATCCAGCAGATATTGCTGGATCATGGTGCCCATGGCTCCGTCAAGGATCAGGATACGTTCGTTTAGTAGCCGGTGAAGTAAGCTCGTTCTGTCTGTCATCATTAAAAATCCATGCGTGTCTCAGGCAGGTTCCAGCGAATGCCCCCTCCAAAGTAATTTGCCTGACTAAAATAAGTTATCGGTTGTTCGACCCGCCTAAACCAGGTAAACTGAAGGTAGAATTGGTGGAACAGTTCGTAATGAACATCTAGACCCATGAGACCTATTTCCGCAGCGACGCCTTGTCCGGTAAAATTTCCGTAGTCATTGGGGCGACTCAAGTACGTCTGAAGCAGGTCACTGCCATTATTTTGCCCGTCGGCATCACGGCCCGTGCGGGCATGCATAAACCGGCCTTCCACAACCCAGCGGTAGGCCGGCTGGTAGCGGGCGGTGAAGATCCATTCCTTGAAATTGGCACCCAGCGGATGCGCCAGAGGCATGTTGTAATGCGTGTAATTGGAGAGGCTGTCAAAATGCTGATAAGTATACGGGCGGACAATGTTGTATTCCACCTGCAGATCAAGATGATCCACTCCGGCAAAGTCAATGGCCTTAAGACCCACTTGCATTCCATATTTGTTGGCCCACCAGCCTCGGTTGTCCACAAAGAGTTCTTTGAATTTAAATTCGTCCAGCATGACCTGTCCATACAGTTGAAATCGCCGCAGAAACGACCAGTCGGCATTCAGTCCGACCAGGACATTATCCGGGCTTCCTGTAAGATGTTCTACACTGCGGTATAAAATCACCGGGTTGAGATATTGCCATTCCATTTGTCGGGAGCGATTATACACGACTGCTTCAAAAAGCCCGATTCGAAGATTAGGCAGGATACGCGCGCTCAGGTAATGTGCGGCAAAGTATTTTTTCGGTACCAGGTTTTCTCCGGGTACGGCATTTGCGGAAAATGCAGCGAGTTCGGCAAAAATATTTTGATAGGTAAATCGTCCAAATTGGGTCAGGAATTTTAAATAAAAATAATTGTTGGAAAAATTAGATAGTAACAAGGAACGATATCCATTTCCAATAAAATGCCTACCGTGGCCAAGCTGTGCATGGATGTGTGGAATAATTCGAAAACCAATATAACCCTGTGCATTTAAATAATCGTAGGCATTGGTGACATCGACGATTGAGCTGGCATATGTTTTATAGAGCCCGTTTCCCGGCAGTGCCTTTCGACTATTCGTGAAGTCGCTTACATACGCAGGAAATCTGGCTTGAGTCTCGATGATTTCTGTCGCGAAATAAATGCGTTCATCAATGCCGCCTCGGAGCCGAATGCCGCGTTGATTGGCGAATAAAACACCATCATCAATGTCTTTGGTCAGCGAAAATCGAAGGAGAGGGTTGGCTTTGATATAAAAGCTTTTTGAATGCGTCTCATACAGGTTGGCGGGTGAGCGGTAAAAGATTTTCCAAATGGGCTGGCGACTCATCACATACCTGGCGTGGCGGCTGCTGGCATCGACATGGCTATTGGTGGTATGTTCATTTCCTTCCCAATCTGTGAAACGTATTGGTTGTCGCTCTTTGGTAAAACCTCCCCACGCACCCGGCTGGACGAGCCACTCGTTATTGTTCTTATAAATCCGGAAAAGATCCTTCCGATCGGTACCACTCAGGGGTACGGCAGCGGTATCGAATGTCATGGCCCAGGCGGTGACGGCTTCCCGGCCATAGGGCTTGAGCGCTGGATCCAGGTCAGCCGGTCTGTTGGTCTTGATCATCAATCTTTCCAGAATGCGGGTATCCGGGCTTCCTTCCTCCAGTCCCAATACCTGAGCCAATCCCCGATAGGGCATTGCGAGCAGAAACAGCAAGGAAATGAGGACAGGCAATCGAACCATAGGGTGCGAAAATACAGCAGGGTTGCGACTTGAGGGAAGAACTTGGTTGAAATAGGACAATCTTAGAAGTGCAAATCTGTGACCGCGCCCGTTGCGAAGGCGCAAAACCTTTCTTATTGCCTTGAATTCCAATTTTTTGAAACACATGATCAAGATCATATCCCCTCGAGATATCCGTAATTGTTGACAGGGAGTGGAAGAAGGTATCTTTGCTCCGCATCATTTGAAAGCAATATGTCCCCGCTCGTTCATAAAGTCTACATCTATACCCTTGTAGTTATCACGTTGTGTGTTACGATTTTCTTGTCGGTGAATGGCTTTTCCTACTACGGGACGTCGTTGGAAGAACGATTTTACCACCCGCATCATGCTTGGTTCAAGCCCTCCGGTGTATTTGGTCATGGCCTGGGCATCGTCGGCACCCTATTGATTCTTATCGGGGTATTTGGTTACATCGCCCTGAAGAGGTACAAGTTTTTGGCACGCTTCGGCAGGTTAAAGTACTGGTTGGAATTCCACATTTTCCTTTGCACCGTGGGCCCTATCATGATTCTTTTTCACACAGCCTTCAAGTTTGGTGGTATCGTATCCATCAGTTTCTGGAGCATGGTCGCGGTGGTGGCCAGTGGGGTCGTCGGTCGGTTTATTTATATTCAGATTCCCAGGACTATTGAGGGCCGCGAGCTTTCTTTGGGAGAGATCCATGCCATGCAGGTCAATTTAGGGGAAATGCTTCGTACGGCTTTAGGATTGAATGAAGATGTTGTCCTACAAATTGTCCAATCCACGAAAAGCGATAAGGTATATACCGGCAATTTTTTAACCAATATTTGGGTTAAGTCATTGGATGATAGCAAGCGGGTAAGCACCGTAAGGACAGCCTTGCGCACAGAAGGACTTGATGCGGGTTCGATCAGGAAGGTAACCCGATTATTACGCAATGAGATTTCATTGAATAATCGTATCGAACGTTTGCAGACCATGGTTCAACTTTTTAAATACTGGCATGTGGCGCATCTGCCTTTCGCGATCATTATGCTCGTCATTATGGTAATCCATGTAGGCGTCACGCTGGCCTTTGGATATAAATGGATTTTTTAATACCGGATTATGCTCATCGAACAAATCATTATTTATTCCATTGTCCTGGTATTTTGTATGCTCATTGTATTTATTTATTTGCGCAAATTAAAAAAAGCATCCCAGGCGGTTGAAGCAAAAATAGAGCAAGCCAAACAAGACGGCGTATTTGAACCGGTTTCTCTCCATCCGGTCATTGATCTAAATACATGTATTGGCAGTGCTGCTTGCGTGGCGGCCTGTCCGGAACAGGATATTCTGGGCCTGGTTAATGGCAAGGCCTTCCTGGTCAATGCCTCGCATTGTGTAGGACATGGTGCCTGCTTTCACAATTGCCCCGTTGAAGCAATTTCTTTGGTGATCGGCACCGAAAAGCGCGGCGTCGAGTTGCCACATGTCAATCAGAATTACGAAACAAATATCCCGGGCATCTATATCGCCGGCGAACTGGGCGGGATGGGGCTGATTAAAAATAGTGTGGAGCAGGGCCAACAGGCGGTGGAAAGCATGGTCAAATCCGGATTCAGTAATGATCCCTCTTCCTATGACCTGGTAATTATTGGCGCCGGACCAGCAGGCATTTCCGCCACCTTGACCGCAAAAAAGAATAAGGTCAATGCCTTGACGTTGGAACAAGACTCATTGGGTGGAACAGTATTTACATTTCCCCGAACTAAAATCGTAATGACGGCCCCGATGGATCTTCCCCTCCACGGCAAGGTAAAACTGTACGACACCAGTAAATCAGAATTGCTGGAATTATGGCAAACCGTA
>JBBQMA010000318.1:0-3790 GCA_038328415.1 Chitinophagales bacterium
AATGTAGCACCAATATCCGTAGCGCTCAGCATGGCCGTGCCGCCCAATCGGTCCGACCTGCCATCCACCTGTTGGAAGTTGAATACGGAACTCAGTGCATTACCCCTATTTGCCGGAAAGGCACCACTATAAAAATCAACCTCCCGAATGAAATTTACATTAATCATTCCTACTGGTCCGCCCGAAGCGCCCTGAGTAGCAAAGTGATTGATGGTTGGCACCTCCACGTCATCGAGGTAGAACCTGTTCTCGTTGGGGGCACCACCACGAATGATCAAATCATTTCGAAACGAAGAAACGCTTGTGACACCTGGCAGCGTCTGGACTACTTTTGAGATATCCCGGTTGCCGCCTGGATTGCGTTGTATCTCCGCGACACCTATTGTGCGAAGCGAAACCGGACTTTCTTCTGTTTTTTTGAATGGAGATGCCTTCACCACAACTTCATTTAATTGTGTGGAAATCGACTGAAGAAGAAAATTGACCGATACCGGCCTGGCTGTACTTACTTGAATCTCATAACGTGTATCCTGCGCATAGCCCACATAGGAGACCTGAATGCTGTATAGCCCCGGGGTGAGGTTATCCAGCACATACCTGCCCAAATCATCTGTGATGGCCCCCTGTGTAGTGCCTGGTATGGCCACTGTGGCAAATGGGATAGGTTGGTTGGTCAGGCCATCGCTAACTGAACCTTCAATAATACCCGTTTGGGCAATCACAGGCAATCCTAGACATATATAAGCAAGGATGCATATATATCGAATCATAGTAGTGGTTATCATGGTGCATTGAACACATCTTGGCAGAAATGGTTTATCTCCCGCCAACAGAGGAACCAAACCATGACACTATATCAAATGAAATTTTTAGTATAGGCAGCGAAAATACTAAATACTTTATCTAACAATTATTACAGCTTAAATGGAATAAACAAAACGACAATTGATTTATGATTTGAACAATACAAGCTAAAAAATAATCGAATTCATTTATATCCAATTTTGGAATTCCGGTAAGGTATCCTTAAATTAATGATTGACAATTATTCAGTTGATCGTGCGATTTTATTGTTCCAAGGCAATAGTACAGTCAATCATTTGCTTAGCAAAAAAAATTGATTGGGACAAACGTACATAAACTGGATGTACATCATATTGCAACTGCTAGATGCAAAAATAAAATAACAATCTATAATGAAACCTTGCCATGGTTGTCCGCCATTATCAGAAAACGGGTAATCCTGGTTGGATGCTACTGGTGTAAAGAAGGTAAACTGATTACCATCTCGAATTTGTTGCCCAAAAGTGAAAAGCGGACAGGCAACATGAAACACCAGTAGCTTTTTTATTTCTATGTGTATGTTTATGCATTTACGGATTTCCTCTTGCTATTCATCCAGCAATTGGAGGTGATAATAAAAAATGGCCTCATTTAATGGTGCCTTTTTACGTTCAATAATTTGCCAGGTGGCACCTTCCTGTCCACGGAACACAAAACAGCGATCACCAAACTCATTCGGCATAATGGGCGTAGGCCGAAGATTTGCTTCTGCAACTGCCTTCCATACTTTATCTAAATAGGGTGTATAAAATGTATGCGCCGTTATCCCATGATAACCAAGTCGTTGTTTTGCTGATTTGTCTGGCTTGCCGCCTGTAATTGCAAAAAAACGCAGTTTACCACACACATTATTTGTTGATTGAAAACTCTGAAACCAATAGGTATCTCCCGGTTTCAAATGGTAAAGATGTGCAGGCCCTTCCATCCAGTCCCCATTTAATGATGGGTCGCCATCCGCCTCTAATTCCAGTATTTTCTCAAGGTAACTGAGCTGCGCCATTGAATCGATTCGTATAAAAAAATCATGGTGGGTCACTTCACTCGTGGCAAGCTTTGTGGCTACATGAATATTACCATATCCCGGCACCGTGTACCCATATCGCTGATAAAAAAGATGATTCCAGTTTTGTCCGTAAACGGCTAATTCCCGAGTCACTACCGGCCGTTCAAAAAAATCTTTAGGACCATCATCGCCCAACAAATCCTGTTTCACCGGCCCTGCCACAAACCAGGGTTCGCCGGATTTTCTTGATTCGGAATAAATATCATAAAGCCTGTAAATATCCGTTGTGACCATTCCCATCATCCTGGAGCCAATCGTTCCCGGCTCACTATAACCAACGCCCGGGCCAAGCGGCTTATCCCAGACCATTAAACGGATAAGTCCATGGCTATCCATATTGCCATTTTGCAATCTATAGGACCGCACACCGGATGGCACGCCGTATAATGCTTCTGCCGCCAATTTATTTAAATACCCCGTACCTGTAAGCCTAAAACCGAGATCGGCATAATACCGCATGGCATAATCCAGATCTTCTACACCAATTAATACTTCGTATACGCCACTTAAACCAGTACCCTCGCCCGCCCAATCCAGGACATCATCTTCGGATGCAGCGAGATCAATTTTTTTTTCAGCACCCAGTTCACCCGTACTATCAATCGGCAGTACGGGAGGAGTCGGTGGCTGCTGCGCCGCTAATCGAGCGCCAAAAAATAGTATGAAAAAGAAAATTAACAATTCGTATTTAATATGCATAATATAATTCCTTTTTGACGTATATTTTCAAAAAACAGATCGCCTCATTTACTGCTATTAACGGGGGCATTCGCTCCTAATCCATACTGGTCAATCAAATAAACCAGGCTGGCCATAGCTGCAGCGCCAAGCGCCAATTCTCTTGGGTTAACAGCATCGATTCGATCTATGGCGGTATGGTGAAAATCAAAATATCGCTGTGAATCAGGGCGCAGCCCAACCAATAAACCTTTTTGAAATTTCAAGGGACCTATATCCGCTCCGGAACCACCGGTTTGCAATTGCAGCCCATAAGGCTCCAGCAGGGGCAACCAATTATTCACTTGTTTGAAATAACCGGTAAAAACACTGGGATCTGCCTCCATGGAAAATGCACGGGGCGAGAAGCCTCCTGCATCTGACTCTATCGCCGCGAGGTGAAATGTATTGTTTGCCCTCGCAGAATCGGCATATGCCAACCCGCCGCCCAGACCATTTTCTTCATTCATAAATAACACGCAGCGAATGGTGCGCTTGGGAACGTAACCGACCGATTTAAGTAGATGTAGGACATCCATCGATTGGACACAGCCCGAGCCATCATCGTGTGCGCCTCCACCGACATCCCAGGAATCCAGATGACCGCCTACAAGAATGATCTCATCGGGATAAGTACTACCACGAATTTCTCCAATGACATTATAACTTGATGCCTTGCCTTTGTCCTGGCAATCCGTAAACAGGAAAATATCCCGCTGATGTCCTTTTTTTAAATTTTCGCTCAGCCATTCCGCATCATTAGTACTGATCGCAACTGCGGGAATGGGATCTACATTTTCAGGAAATAATGTTACACCCGTATGGGGATTATCATCGAGCCGGGTAGTCATTGACCGCACAATTGCCGCTAAGGCACCGTACTGTGCCGCCTTGGCCGGTCCATAAACGCGCTGGTCCACAGCTTTGCCATATGCATGGAAGGTATGCAACTCGCTATTGTCCATCGGACGGTTAAAAAATACAATACCCCCTTTAATCTTATCGCCAAGCAATTCAACTTCATCCAGGGATCGCACTTCAATGACAGGTCCTTCCAGGCCATTGGGGCCAGTAGCCCCCGAATTTCCGAGTGCAAGGGCATTGAGTTGGCGTTCGGGTTGCCTGCCCTCCTGTTTGACCAGGACCACCTCCGGCACACCACGCTCC
>JBBQMA010000319.1:0-3755 GCA_038328415.1 Chitinophagales bacterium
CTGGTGCTGTTCCTTATACCTCAACTATTGCTCTGACCAATGCGACATTACCCTACGTTATCCTTCTCGCAAACTTAGGATGGAAGCAGGCTTGCAAAGAAAATCTTTCTTTGCGCAAAGGACTTAATGTTGTTGATGGCAAGGTTGTTTATGCTGGTGTGGCTGAAGCATTTGGACTACAGTATGAGCCAGTAGAGACTATATTATAACGATCAACAACTATGTTCACTTCAACTACAAAGTCACAGGATTATATTCAATTGGAGGACCAATATGGGGCCCACAATTACCATCCCTTACCTGTTGTTCTAGATCGGGGCAAAGGAGCATTTGTGTGGGATGTAGAAGGCAAGCAATATTTTGACTTTTTATCCGCATATTCTGCAGTAAATCAAGGTCATTGCCACCCCCGTATAATCCAAGCCTTGATCAAACAATCACAGCGGCTTACACTCACTTCAAGAGCATTTCATAATGACAAGCTCGGCCCATTTGAAGAATATGCGACGGCCTATTTCGGATTCGACCGTCTGTTGCCAGCAAATAGTGGTGTAGAAGCTTGTGAGGCAGCAGTCAAGCTTTGTCGTCGGTGGGGATACGATGTGAAAGGTATTCCACCTAATGATGCTATCGTTCTTTTTGCGGAAGGGAATTTTTGGGGAAGGACCCTGGCAGCTATTTCAGCGAGTACAGATCCATCCTCACGAAATGGATTTGGTCCTTTTATACCAGGTTTCCAATGTATTCCATACAATGATTTGGAAGCGTTGGATTTGGCTTTACAAAATCCCAATGTAGCTGGGTTCATGCTGGAACCCATTCAGGGAGAAGCTGGTGTAGTTGTACCGGATGAAGGTTATTTAAGGCAAGTGCGGGAACGTTGCACGAATGCGCGAGTTTTGATGATCGCCGATGAGGTCCAAACAGGCATTGCACGTACCGGAAAACGATTAGCATGTGATCACGAGAATGTCAAACCTGATATTCTGGTATTGGGAAAAGCGCTATCAGGTGGTGTGCTCCCTGTTTCGGCAGTATTGACAAGTCATGAAGTAATGCTCACCATACGACCTGGCGAACATGGTTCAACATTTGGGGGTAATCCATTGGCGTGTGCTGTTGCCCAAGAAGCGCTGCAAGTTGTCGTCGATGAAAAATTAGCTGAACGTGCGGAAATACTAGGTAACTATTTTAGGAGCAGGTTGCAGTTATTAGCTACACGGACTTCCTTACTTGAAATCGTTAGGGGCAAGGGGCTACTTAATGCAGTTGTTATTAATGATTCTCCTGAAGGTTCAAAAGCTTGGGATATTTGTCTTGCCCTCAGTGAAAATGGACTTCTTGCCAAACCGACACACGGCCATATCATACGTTTTGCGCCACCATTGGTGATTGATGATGAAGATATGGATACGGCTTGTGGGATTATTGAAGACACAATATTGCAGTTTAGTTGATTTTAGGCAGCAGCTTCGTTTTGAAAATTTTTTACTTTTTTGGAGAGGGTTACATGAAAAGTTGAACCCTGATTCTGGTTGGACGTGACCCAAATTTTTCCCCCATGTTGTTCTGCAATTTTTTTGCAAATGGTCAATCCTATTCCTTTTGGACTGGATTGCTTCTCGCTGGTGGTCGGATGAAAAATCTTAAATAGCATTTTTTGGTCAATATCAAGAATGCCCTTTCCATTGTCTATGAAACGGATGTTGACCCATTCGTCTTGATCTTCTATTTCAATTCCAATTTGCAACGGCCTTTCTAATGCCCTGTATTTTATTGCGTTAGAAAGTAAATTTTGGAATAGTTGTTCTATTTTTATCCTTACAGCCTGGATTGTTACTTCGGGTACTTCGATGATCAATTCTGCTCTGGAGGATTGGATTTGAAGTCTGAGATTTTGCTGTACTTGAACCATCACATCTTTGAGGTTGACGTCCATGAATATATTGCCATCGGTGGTAGCATATTTTCCAAACTTTAAAATATTGTCTATGAGTTGGTTCATGTAAGAAACCCCTCCGATGATGTACTGAAGATATTCCTCAAACCGATCGTTGATAAGACCATTTTTATGCAAATCCCTTTCTAGCAGCTGAGAGAATCCTCTTATAGTTCTTAAAGGCTGTTTCAAATCATGTGAAGCCAAATAAGCAAACTGCTCCAGTTTAGCATTTGAACGTCGAAGTTCATCGGTTCGAAGTAGCACAATCTCTTCCAGGTTGTCATTTATCGCTCTCTGGTGAACATCAGCTATTATTAAAGCTTTTTGTTGTTCGCCAATGGACTTATTTTTTGACTCCAGCTCTTCAACGTGACGTTTTTTGGCTTGATTCATTCGGATTAAAAGGAATATTCCTGACAGAAAAAATGCGAGGCAGCCTAACATTGCCCAATTTAAATATTTTTGATGTTGAAGTTTTGATTCTGTAAGTTTCGATTGGCTTACTAAAAGTTTGTTTTCTTTCTCTTTATTATCTAAGGTGCTACGTGCTTCCATCCTGGCGATCTCTGCACCTTTTGTTTCGTTCCACAGGCTATCTTTTGCAGCGAGGTATTGTTCATGAAAGTGAAGTGCCTTTTTATAATCTTTTTGTGCCAATGCGATTTGATACATAAAGAATCGAGCATTTGTCCGATGATTTTGACTACCAATTTCATTTGCTTTCGTGTAGAAATCGTTGGCATATGGCAAAGCCTGCAATGGTTTTTTTTGCGACAAAAAGAGAAAGGTCAGGCTGTAGAGACTGTTCAATTCTCCTCTGGGATGACCAATCTCCTGAAACAGTGATTTAGCTTCCCTTAATTGATTCAATGCAACATTGAATTTTCCCCTTCGGATATTTATCTCAGCTAATTGATTCTGGGCATATGCAATCCCTTCTAGGTTTCCTGCCTCCGAATAGTATGATTTTGATTCTTCCAAGTTCGATTCAGCAGCATTCAGACTATCCATTGCCAGCAATGTTTCGCCAATTACCATGCAAGAGTACCCTAAATCTTTACGTTTGGAATCTTTATTCGCAAGTCTTAATTTAAACGCTTTTTGATAATAATAGAGAGCTTTGGTGTAATCTTCCTGAAGTTTAAAGACTACCCCCAACCTGTCCAACGTAAACGGTAATCCACTGAAGTCTTGAATTTTTTCCTGGATCTTCATGGCCTGTAATCCATAATCTACTGACAAATCGTAATCCCCTTTCAATCGGTATAAACCAGAAAGTCCAGACAGAATCTTTGCTTTTGACGCATGATCCTGCGTCTTATTCACTGCAGACAGAGCATCCTTGTACAAAAGCTCAGCAAGATCGTATTCCCCTTCTTGATTTGTAATAAAGGCTAATCGACGCAAACTATTCGCCACACCTGAATGATCAGCGATAGTCGTATAGACTTTTAAGGCATTGCCTAAGTATGCTTTAGCTTGTGTGATGTCATTTTTCTCCCTGTAGATAAGTCCTGTCTGATAGTAGGATTCTGCCTCACCCTGTGACCATTTCAGTTTTTTGCTTTCATTCAAAGCGAGTCTGGCATAATAAAGAGCCGTATCCTGATCGTTCTCAATGAAATGTTCTGACATCTGGATCATGACCCGAACTTTGCCCGTGTCTGTAGATGAAGCGGATAATAATGAAAGGAGTAGTTCCTTACCCACATCTTGGGCTGAGAGAAAATATGAAAACAAGCATAAGCCGAAAACGGAGAATATATGCCTGACGGTTAGGTTCATAAATATTGTGGAGCAAATTTTCTGCCAA
>JBBQMA010000320.1:0-3740 GCA_038328415.1 Chitinophagales bacterium
ATGCGGGTGAACGTGGTAGATATTTTGGGCTTCAGCCTAATGGCCTCATCCAAGCCTCGCGCGGGAGCGCTCGGTTCGCTCACCGAAAGTCCACTGGACATTCGCCCCTTTGGGAGTCCGTGAGCTCCCACATAAAAAGGCCCCCCCTTCGGGCATTGGTCGCCGAAGCCTTGGCGAAGGCGAATCAACTACGTACTGGGGGCGAGCTGTTCGAGAACGGTCCTTATTTAAAAATGCTATTAAATTCTAAATCTTAAATAGGGGTAGTTTTTGATAATAAGGGTTTTGAGCATACAATACATTGATTATCAGTAAAGATTATTCCGCATTCTAAATATTTTGGACAGTAGTGATTAAGTATAGAATCCTCAATTAATTAGAGTCTTGTTGCGGTGGGGTATCAATGGTTTTGTTTTCATTAATGAAGCATTCACAATTTCTTAAGCATTTTCCTAGCTGGTGTTTGGTGTTAACAATGAACTTTTAAAACTCACCATTATGAAATACAATGCTTTATTCACCTTGGCCGCTCTTTGTGCACTACCAGTTGTTATGCAGGCGCAAATCAGCATTGGTGCTCACGCGGGCATCCACAGCAACAACGTACAAATCAAAGGCATCGCGGACAGCTGGTTGCCGGAAAACCGTTATTGGACGGGGGCGCAGGCTGGAATTTTCGTAGAACTACCATTGACCGAAAAGCTGAGTTTCCAGCCAGGTTTGCAATACACAGAAAAAGGATTCCGTGTCAAGGAAGGATTTGATTTTAATATAGGAGCTATTCCTGTTCCAATTGGGGCTGAGGCAATTACCCGACTGCAGTATATCGAAATGCCCTTATTCCTTAAATATACTTTTGGTGAAAACATGGTCAAACCTTATGTGTTTGCCGGACCACATCTCAGTTATGCAATGGATGGCAAAGTTGATTTGAGGGCTAATATTATTCTTGATATTAATATTGGCAGTTATCCTATAAACCTGAATGACGATCTCTATAACAGATTTGAAGTAGGAGCCATAGCTGGTGCAGGTGTTTTATTCGAAACAGGTCGGGTAAATACTTTCATCCAGGCAAGTTTCCAACATGGCATTACCGATATGCTTGACAGGCCTCTGATTGATTTGCGACTCCGCAATTATGGATTTAATCTCGGAGCAGGCATTCAAGTACCATTTTAAGTAATAACCTCCTACAAAAAAGCCCGTATCAATTGGTACGGGCTTCTTTGTTTTTAAGATCTTATTCTATAGGACCTTCTCCTTCTGTGCGTTTTTTATTGCGCCACCACAAATAGGCCATAGTTCCAACCAGCAGGTAAGGGGTTATTAACATATAGAGAATACCGGCATTGAGTCCAGCCCCTGCAGTACCTCCATTTTTTAAATTAGATTCAGCAGACATTTTGCACATTGGACACTGTGCCGCTAATTCCGTGGAAATACCTGAAAGCACAATGAACAAAATAACGATCACAAGGTAGAAAGTATACTTACGCATAATAAGGCATTAACATGAGGTAACAAATCGGTCCTGTGGCAGCTACGTAAAGCCAAACGGGAAAAACCCATCTGGCTAACTTCTTATGACGTTCATACAATCCGGTATATCCCCGAATAAATGTAAACAAAATAAAGGGTAGAATAACGGCAGCAAGTACAACATGCGTGATCAATAAAATAAAATAAACCGTCCTTATTGTCCCTTCTCCACCAAACCTTGTCTCAGGTGTGGTAATATGATAGGTAACGTAGGACAAAAGAAATAATACAGATAAACTTAAGGCTAACGTCATCCAACGTTTATGCATCTGGATCCGCCTTGACTTAATAGCCCAGAATGCAATGATCAAACTGAAAAATGTCAATCCATTTAGAGTGGCATGCAGAGGAGGTAAAAAAGAAAAATCAAAGGAAGTTGTAATTTTAAATTGGCGCATCATCACAACTGCAGCTAACACGATGCCACTAATGATCCAAGCCAATCGATCCAACTTTTTCGCTAAACCACGTTGTTCCATTATTTTTCAGATTCTCTGATTAAACTAGGCCTTTCTACTTTTTTTGGAGGCAACAAAACTGCAATCACTTGCACCACCTCCTTGAGTGATTTCTCTGAATTCAAAGAGAATGCCTGACGAACCTGAAGTGATCGGTCAATCAATATCAATTGATTTTCAATACCCTTTTTAATAAGACCAGACCACTGATCAGCAAATCGAAGAAACTCTTCCTTAGGGAGAATAGCAGTAGTTAACATGCTATCAGAATCAAATGCAGAATTGTCCGATTGAATTTCCTCTGGCACAAAATGATAAAACCTGACATCTGACCGATCATGAAATTGTGTATGGAGCCGTTGAATCCCTTCCAAATTAATTTGTTGTTGCTCCAGATTTGAAGAGATGACAATAAGAGTAATCTGACCAGACCATAGTTCAGTGTCTATAGAGTCACCATTCATGGCTAACCAATTTCCAGATGGCATGGTCCCAAAATCGTCTAAAAGCGCTAATTGTGCTTTCCGATAATCAAGGCCTTTCGTCAGATAATACCAAGAGGCATAAGGTGTCACTACCAACAGTATAGTAAGAAGGATAAACATAAAGGCCACCCGAAATCGGGATGGCCTCTTGTTCCTTGTATCTTTTTGGGTCATTGATCTACAAACACTTGTGTTAGCTTTAACAAAAGTAAGCCATCAATGGTTGCTGCCGTGTGTACCATCTTTCGTCATCACAGGTATTATTGGTTGGTCAACTTTCGCACTGCGCTGATTGACAACATCTCGGTTATGTTTCCAGTTATTTCCTTCATTGAAGAAGGCAATGACAGCCCAAACAAGTAACAATGTGGGAAGCAACACACTATAGACCAAACCTTTAACTTCATATCGCATATGCATAAATTCATAAACAATGAAATATGCTTTATATAGACTCATCCCAATCATCGCTGGATACATCAGCCATTTAGGCATGGTGAATCCATGAATGAGGTGGCCATTTCCAAGCAATGCGACAAGGACTTCGACAATTGTTATAACACCTAATAGGATTAATCCTTTTATAAGGATTCGCGTCCCATGATCATTTGCATGTTCCATATAATGCGTGAATTGATGAATTAAAGGAGATAGAATACAAGAAAAACAAATACCCAAACCAGGTCGACGAAGTGCCAGTAAAGACCAATTTTTTCAACCATTTCATAGCCGTTCTTTCTCGCGGCGTAAAGCCCACTTGCAGCGTTGATCATGATAATTAGTAGAAAAATCACTCCGGAAAAAACGTGAAATCCATGAAAGCCCGTGATAAAGAAAAATAATGCTCCGAAGGCTTTAGGACCAAATTCCTGCTGTCGCACTTGACCTTCGGCTGTTTCAAACCTACGCTTAATCCAATCCCCGGATTCATGGTCTTTATGAATCAGATAACTCTGATGGGATTCAAAAGACTCCCGCTCAGTTCCTGCAGCGTATGGATGTCCATGAGTATCATCGATATATACGCCATCAGTGGTATGTGTGCCAAAAGGATTTGTTGAAACGGTCATACTTTCTCCGGATATCAGTGTAGTCCATTCCCAAGCCTGACAACCAAGAAATGCTAACCCTCCGATAATCGTCATACCCATCCAGAAGACGACCCCATTCATATTTTCGTTTTGGCCAGCCTGCACCGCTCTCACCATGGTTACCGATGATGCAATCAAAACGAAAGTCATGATCGTAACAAAAA
>JBBQMA010000321.1:0-3739 GCA_038328415.1 Chitinophagales bacterium
CGGAGGCAATCCGGTTTTTAAGGAGCGATGATGTTTTTTGCGTTTGGCCAGTTGACAAAGGGAAGACCTTTATTGGGATTTTAAAGAGGGTTCAATAAGGGTGTCCCGAATAAGAAAATTCCGGGTGATATCCTCTGCTTCGAGTAAAGCGACAGAAAGGTTATCGTTTACCAGTGTCAGGTCAAAACGTGATTCAAAGGTGAGTTCCTTTGTTACTCGGGCTATGCGTTTTTCGAGACTGGCCTCATCCTCTGTTTGCCGGTTGCGCAGCCGCTCTATGAGAATTTCTAATGAAGGCGGTCTTATAAATAGAGCGAGTGCATTGTCGCCATAGGAATTTTTCAAATTGACAGCCCCCTGTACATCGATATCGAAAATAACGGCATGCCCCTCCGATCGAATGCGGTCAACCTCGCTGCGCAGCGTGCCATAGTATTGCCCTTGATAGACTTCCTCCCATTCCAAAAGGGCACCTGAATTGATTAATTCACGAAATCGCTCTGAAGAGAGGAAATGATAATCCCTCCCGTTAAACTCCGAGGAGCGACGAGGTCGATTTGTTGCGGAAATAGAAAACCGAAGGTCGGGGAAAGTTTGCAGCAAATGCCGAACAATCGTCGTTTTACCTGAACCCGAAGGAGCGGTTACAATGAGTAGTTTTCCCGGCTTATTCATAAGATGTTTGCCAATTGTTCCTTGACCTTCTCTAGTTCATTTTTCATCAGGATAACGATCTGCTGAATACCGGTGTCATAGGCCTTTGCCCCCAGCGTATTGATCTCCCGGCCCATTTCCTGGGTAATGAAGCCCAGTTTCCGACCTTTTTCCTTATCGATGGCAACGATTTCCTTAAGGAAGTACTGGCAATGTTGTGCCAGTCTGACTTTTTCCTCCGTGATATCCATTTTCTCCATGTAAAAAAGCATTTCCTGCTCAAACCGGCTTTCATCTACATTTTCATTAGCGATGAAGTCTACCAGATTCTGCCGTATGCGTGTTCTTGTTTTAATAATACGCTCGTTTTCCATTGGTGTAACCTCATCAATCAGGGCTATAATGTGCTGTAGGCGCTGACTAAGATCCTGTGCAAGTGCAGCGCCTTCGTCCCTTCGGAATTGGTTAAAACGTGTCATAGCGTCGCGAATGGCTGCTGTCGTAAGATCCCATTCCTCTGGAGTGAGATGTACTTCTGTCAATGCGACGACCTGAGGAATACGTAGTACCTGAAGGACAATATCCCCCGTAGGCAAGCCCAATTCAGACGATAATGCCTGGATTTCGCGGGTGTACTTTCGGAAGAGGACAGGGTCTATCGCAGGGGCATCCTGCGCATTTTCGGACCCGGAAAGCGTGATAACCACATCTGCTTTTCCGCGCTCTATACCATTGGCAAGAATCTGACGCAAATCCATTTCCCTATCCTTATAGGCTGATGGATATTTTAAACGCAGGTCAAAAAATTTGCTATTCACAGATCGGATCTCTACTTCGGCCTTTAAAATGCCTGAAGTAGCTGTTCCCCGGCCGTAAGCAGTCATGGAATGGAGCATATTTATCACTTATGGGGCAAAGATAGCCATTCGCATTTGCTTGAAATCCAAGGATTGAACTAAAGAATTTTAACAAACCCCTTTCAAAGAATGAAAAGAATTGCGATCTTTGCATCCGCTTTTGACCGTAAGAGCATTTTCTTTCGTAACTAATTATAAACCAGCGCTATAATGAGAAAGGCAGATTTGGTTAACGCCATCGCTGATAAAACTGGTGTTCCAAAGGTTGACGTACTCGTCGCTTTAGAGACCTTCTTCAAAGAGGTAAAGTCTTCACTTTCCAATGGGGAGAATGTTTATATCAGGGGTTTTGGTTCCCTTGTAATTAAAAAACGGGCAAAAAAGATTGGCCGTCACATCAAGAAAAACATGGCGATTGAGATTCCGGAACATTTTATTCCGTCATTCAAGCCAGCCAAAGTTTTTGTTGAACAGGTAAAAGGTAATGTTACCGGATTGCCTGATAATGAATTTGAAGATTGATGGGTAAAGCACAGTGGATCGCTGTGGCTGGTAGCCTGGTGTTCATAGTCCTTCTTTATGTGGGCTTTAGAACAAAGACTACAAGCTTCCAAAAAGTTGAAGAGTCCAGAGTTGTTGTTGCTACTTCTACGACTATTGAATCCTTGTTAGCCGATGCCCGGGCGAAAATATCGGGACCTGAAGCTAATCGGATTGTTGGGTTGGAAAAACAACTTGACCAGGAAAATCCCGATGTAGAGGTTCTTAAATCACTTTCTTCGTCTTGGTATGCACTGGGTCAAAGTGCTATAGCCGGACATTATGCAGCAGAAGTTGCAACTGTTGAAGGTACAGCCGACGCCTGGTCCATCGCCGGAACAACTTTTTCCTTAGCTCTGGAAGGATCCAAAGATGAAAAAATCCGGGGGTACTGTGCTGAAAATGGCGTGATTGCGTTTGAAAAAGCGATTTCATTGGCGCCAGAGGAGATCCAGCACCGAATAAATCTCGCGCTGTTATATACAGAACAACCCGCAGCAGAAACCCCTATGCAGGGAATTTTGATGTTGGTCGATTTGAATAAACAATATCCGGACGATCCGGCTGTACTTTTCCACCTGGGCCGCTTGGCTATCCAAACAGGGCAGACTGAAAAGGCGCTGGAACGTTTGACTAAAGCATCTGAATTGAGGCCGACACACAGGGAGACCTGGTGCCTGCTGGCCCAAGCATCAGAAATGGCAGGTGATCTGCCAAAGGCTGAGAAAGCTCGGCAAAAATGTGATTCGATTTAATTTTGAAACCAGATAAAATTACGTAAGAATGCCTTGCGGTAAAAAAAGAAAACGGCATAAAATTGCCACGCATAAGCGGAAGAAGCGATTGCGCAAAAACCGGCACAAGAAAAAGAAATAAGAATTCGTAACCCGGTACCTGGTCGCGCTTTGCGCCTTATACACAGGAACTGATACGGCTCTTTTTTCAAAGGTTCCGTTGCCCTGCAACCTGAAGCAATCCGCAATTGATTTACAGTTATACTGTACCATCGATTGTTGATATGCCCTCCGTTGAGAACGTTGTCTTGTTCATTTAGGACACTTTGCTCCAGTTGCTCAGGCTAACTGCCTCTTGTGCTACCCGTCCTCGAGTTCGCTTGTCTAAGGCGCACCTGTTAGTGTAATCAGGTGCCCCTAGCACCGTTGTTTATGGTGGAAAAGGAACTCATTATCTATTCCACACCTACGAGTGTGGAGATAGCTATTCTGGAAGATGGTAGACTCATGGAGTTGCATCACCAGAAAACCAATGAAAATTTCACTGTTGGTGACATTTTCCTCGGCCAGGTGCGGAAATTAACGCCAGGCCTTAATGCCGCTTTCGTTGACATTGGTCATCAGAAGGAAGCATTTCTTCATTATACGGACCTTGGCCCCAAGCTTCGTTCCCTGAGTAAATTTACAGTTCAGTGTATTTCCGGTGCACACAATACCTCAATGCTCGATCATTTCGAGTATGAACCCGAAATTGTCAAAACCGGAAAGGTTGACCAGGTTCTTAACAAACGTGATGACCTGCTTGTCCAGATTCTTAAGGAACCCATTTCCACAAAAGGCCCGCGTCTGACGTGTGAAATTACGATCCCCGGACGGTACATGGTCCTGACACCCTTTGCGGATAATGTCGCTGTATCTAAAAAAGTCAGCACCCAGGAGGAGAAACGACGGCTG
>JBBQMA010000322.1:0-3739 GCA_038328415.1 Chitinophagales bacterium
AGTATTTCAAGGACTCGGCCCCTGTCCTCTATCGAAATATACAAACCCCTGGAACGCCGGAATAAATGGCCATAGGACTGGCAGGCCTTTCCTACCGTAGGAGTATAAATAATGGGCATAATCTCCTCCAAATGATCGATGGCTGTACGATAAAAGAGATGTTCATTGCGATCCTGTAGGCTAACCATGAAAATATATCGCTCCAGATCGTTGGGTTTCAGGCGGAGATTTTCCATGACACGCTTGGCCTGGAGCTCCTGTGACATGATCCGGGGCGGCAACAACCCCCTTAGCCCCAGTTGCTCTCTTTCTTCTTCAGTGAAGGCGGTACCTTTATTGAGAATGGGATCATGAAATAGTTTTACACCCCGATCTTCAGGTCCAAGTTCTGGTTTATAACGCATGAACAGTTGAATTATAAATGTAAAAGTCGCGCTAAATACAGGAAGATCCTATTTTCTGTAGATGATCTTTAACAATGTGTGCTTAATTGGACAATGACTACCCCAGGAATAAAAAAATACATGTTGCCATTCGGCTGATTCAAGCCTTCACCATAACGATAATTCACCAAATGGCGCAACGAACTTCCACCTTCGATGGGAATGAAGGAACCCCACATTACAAGGTGCAGATAGTAGCCATTCATTTCCAGAATATGAGCCATTGAGCCGTGATGAAGCTCCTTATTCGAAAATGTTGAAATCGGAACATTTATATCTTCTCTAAATATCAGCGCCCCATCACTTCTTTCGAAAGATGCTTGCAATTGTTTTTCCAATATCATCAAGGCGATCCAATGACTCAAGCATCGAGGGATTTTTGAGGTCAAAATTGGTATCATCAGAGATGCCCAATTGTACAGGGTATATAAGTAGAAAATTGATGCCCTGAAAATACTTGTCGAGGTAGCCTGGAATCTTCTGCATGGTGGAATTATAAGAAGGATGGTCTCTCCGACTCATGACAATAATAAGGTTGTCATTGGTTTTGATATCCTTTGCCAAAATAAGAAAATCTTTCCAGTCATCCAAAACCTGAAAAGTAGCTTCTACAGGGTGGCGTGACTGGATGGATTGAATAATTTCCAATGTATTCGTTGTGCCGTAGAAAACTAGTTTGGAACCCGTATTTGTGGCCATGTTCCAAATTTTTGAAATCCAAGACATAAACCCAATTTCCCGATCTGTTCGATCGGGTACAACAATCAGATGTCGTTTGATGGTGGAAAGAGGCTGGAAGGATTTATAGATGAGTGTTGTCGTGTTGCTCTTAGAGAGAATGCCCTCTGTAAGACTGCCTAGGAAGGTTTTTGAGATTTTTTTGTCCCTGCTGAGTCCTAGTATAAGATCGGTGATTTTTTGTTCTTTGACAACATTTAGTATAGCATTGATAATGTTTAGATCATATCGAAGCAGACCTTCAATGTGATTATCTGTAGCGGATGCAATAACAGCAGCTCTGTCGAGAATTTTACGGGCTTTTTTCTCTGTAGTACCATCCATAGAATCACTTTCAATAACATTCAAGCTATAGAGTCCTCCTTTATTTCGCTTGGATTTAAGAGTGATACTCAGGTTGACGATCTCATCTGTGGTCTCAATATCATTTATAGGAAGCAGAATCCGTTCGGAATAGCTATTGGATTGATCCTGATCTCCGGCTGATTCAGCCAAAGCGATATTTTGAGCACCTTCCTGTGCAACAAAAGAACCAAGTGTACATGTCACCAGAATCATAAGAATTGAACCGTTCAAGACAGATTCATTTAGTAAGCGAATAACTTCGCCATTTGCTGTTTCGCCCAGAATTATATTATAGCCTACAAGGACAACTGCTAGAGTACCTGCTGCCCTGGAGTTACTTAGTCCAAAGATGACCCTTCGTTCATCCCTAGTCATACGGAAAGTCTTTTGGGTAAGCCAGGATGCAAGGAATTTAGCTAGCGTAGCCACAAGTGTCATTATTAAGGCAACCTTTATCGTCTCAAAGTCCTTAAAAAAGGCTTTGTAATCTACTAACATTCCTACACCAATGAGTAAGAATGGAATGAACAACGCATTGCCTACAAACTCAATGCGGTTCATAAGTGGGGAGGTGGAAGGAATAAGTCGATTTAGTGCCAGACCAGCTAAAAAAGCGCCTATAATTGCTTCAATACCAGCAGCTTCAGCTAAAAATGCCCCCAGGAAAACCATGCCCAATACAAAGATGTATTGAGAAATCCGATCCTCATAATTTTTAAAAAACCAACGGCCAATGAGGGGAAATCCAAACATGATAATAGCACCAAACACGAGGACAGATATACTTAGCCTAATCCAAAACTCATTGTTTATTTCTCCTTTAACCATGCCCACTATTACAGCAAGTACAAGCAAGGCCAATGTATCGGTAATTAGCGTCCCTCCCACGGCAATACTGACCGCTCTGTTTTTTACAATCCCCAGTTTCGAAATAATCGGATACGCAATCAAGGTGTGTGAGGCAAACATACTTGCCAACAAAATGGACGTAGGCCAACTGAAATGAAGGATGTATAGTCCGGTGATGGTCCCCAATGTCATAGGAATGATAAACGTATAAAGACCAAAAACAAGACTCTTTGAACTATTCTTTTTAAAGTCATTCAGATCGATTTCAAGTCCGGCCAGGAACATGATATACAATAAACCGACCGTGCCAAAGAGGATAATGCTGCTATCTCGAAGCATGAGATTCAGACCAAAGGGCCCAATAATCGCCCCGGCAATGATTAACCCGATCAGGTGAGGAATCTTCAGTTTATTTAAAATGATCGGTGCAAACAAGATGATAAACAGAATTAGTGTAAAAATCAACACCGGGTTTGTTAGCGGTAGATTGAAATCTACTAGAAATAAAGCGATCATGAGTTGGTATTGAACAAGGAATAGCACCTGAAGAAACGTCTACTTTTTATAATCAAAGATTTTAGGGTCAGGGGATCAAAGATACATAAACTGTATCGCCCAAATTTTGCACCCCCTTAAATGCTTTGAAGCTCCTGTGCCTGGTAGATATGCCTTAGTTCATGGCTGATAATGATTTCTATTGCGGTAGCAAGAGAGTAGACGACAAATCGATTGACTGGTGAATGGATCACTACATCTTTATCGACAAAGTCTTGCACAGCGACTATCCATTGTTTCAATTGATCTTGATGTGCTGAAAATATCATTACAATGTCTGCCGAAATATGACTTTGAGAAGGCTGCCAGATTAGGAAAGTTTTCATTTTTGTGTGTCGCTGCGGATCCACGCTATTCAAAATCATTTTACCCATCCATCGCACGTAGGGTGGAAATCGAGCGATCTGGGGAAGACGCAATTTTCCAGATTTAACAACCGCAATAATGGGCTCATAGGAGCTGTTGATGCGTATGATATGATCCAGATTCTGTGCAATGCTCCAAACGTCTTGAGCGTATTTTTTATTGAGCGCATCACCATCAAGGTGACCGAATGATGAAACGACCAACTGCGTATTCGAATCGATCCGATCAATCCAATTTTGAAGTGTCGACTTTCCCAAAGTTAAAATTTGAGAATACTTGATTTGTCAAATATCGTAATTTGAACTAACCTAATCACATCGGCTATTAAAAAGTTTTACCTTTATCTTTCTAATGGTACCCCAACGCCTGCATCTCATCGCCTTTGACATTCCCTTTCCTCCTGATTATGGGGGTGTGATCGATATCCTTTATCGCATCCGGGC
>JBBQMA010000323.1:0-3735 GCA_038328415.1 Chitinophagales bacterium
CGTGCGCCCTATGGATCCGGTAAGCTTCCGCATAGCCTGCGACATTAACCGGGCCTGCAAACCTACTTTCGCATCGCCCATTTCGCCCTCAATCTCGCTGCGGGGCACCAGGGCCGCTACAGAGTCGATGACAATAATGTCTATTGCTCCGGAACGTATAAGATTTTCGGCTATTTCCAGGGCTTGCTCTCCATTATCCGGCTGGGAGATCAGGAGGTTTGCGGTATCAACACCCAGACGATCCGCATAAGACCGGTCAAAGGCGTGCTCTGCATCAATGAATGCCGCTATGCCCCCTTTCTTCTGACATTCAGCTATTGCATGAATGGCAAGAGTTGTTTTACCTGATGATTCCGGTCCATAAATCTCAATTACCCGGCCTCTTGGAAAACCAAGTGTGCCTAGAGCGATATCAAGGGTTAAGGATCCGGTAGAAATAGTATCTACCTCCACTACCGGCTTGTCACCCAATTTCATAATAGTGCCTTTGCCGTAAGCTTTTTCAAGCCTGTCAACCGTAAGTTGAAGTGCTTTTAGTTTGGCGTCTTTTTCGTTGCTCATGTTTTTCCTGATTTGCTGAGACAAATATAAAACAATTTGTTCTAATTGCGCTTTTTATAAAAAATAATTTGTTTTTTAAAATTTCCAGACGAACAATGGAACAAATTTACAATGGAAGTCCGAAGCTACTTCGAAATTCCTTTGTTATAGTCGGGTTTCCTGGTCGGTGATGGTTTATTGAAAAGTGGGCCCTGCAGGGCTTGAACCTGCGACCCTCTGATTATGAGTCAGATGCTCTAACCAACTGAGCTAAGGGCCCTGAAGCGGAAATCGCTTACTGGCGTAAAGATATGCAGATTGGCCAATTTTTGATCCTTTCTGTCAGAATCCTCGTATTTCCCGAACTTCACCGGATGAATACTTCTGCCCAAGCGCATTACCTGCTCTTTGACCTGGGCAATGTCATTGTAGATCTGGACATTCCTGCCACTTATACCGCTTTGACCGAACTGACGAATCTTAATCGTGAAGCCTTTAATACCTTCCTTAATGAAACCGCCTGGCTCGAAAAATACGAAACAGGACAAATGGATACCGATGCCTTTATTGATGGAATAATAAGATATGCCCGTCCCGGATCCACTTCTAAGGATGTCATCAATTCATGGAATGCGATGTTGGTTGATATTCCATATCCCCGCCTGGAATGGCTCGCTTCCCTCCGTCCACAATTCCAGGTAGGACTGCTCAGCAATACAAATCCGCTCCATTTAGAATGGGTTTACCAGTTCCTTCTAAAAAGGTATGGCATTACTGACTTCGAGTCCCGGTATTTCGATCAGGTCTTTTATTCCCATCAGATAGGACACCGTAAACCAGACCGTTCTTGCTTTGACTTTGCCCTGGAAAAGATCGGCCTGCCCGCGGCAAATATCCTCTTCATTGATGATCTTGCTGAAAATACCAGCGCTGCCCGTTTGACAGGTATGCGGGTTGCTACCCATTCGCCGGCTTCAGAAATAATGGAGAGGATGGATCAATACCTTTTCATTTAGATTGACGCATTCATGGTATAGCTACTTTGAACAAATATGAATGCCGGGCTTTATATTCTGTTTATCTTTAGGGGAATGCTGGAACTTCTCCTAATCAGATTCCCGCAAACACTAGCAATGGCCAATCCCTTTCCGTTCAACTTTCCTTTGGATCCGGAATCCAGCCGTTATGTACAAGAGTTTGCTATATCCTTAGGCATCGGACTAATCATCGGACTTGAAAGGGAATTCTCAAAGGCAGGCGATTCGGCACACCGGCAATCTTTTGCTGGCATTCGAACCTTCGCACTGACAGCCATTTTTGGTTATCTCGCGATTGTGCTCGCCCATCTATTCCTGCCCTGGTTTTATCTTGCCGCATTCACTGGTTTAATCGTATTGCTTGGTCTGGGTTATAGTTTTTCCGCCAAATCAGGAGATCATGGAGGCACTTCGGAAATTGCGCTTATTCTCACCTTTATCCTGCCCGCACTGGTCTATTTTGGGGGTTACCTTGCAGCAGTGGCCGTTGCCGTAATTCTGACCTTCATTTTGGCTCAAAAATTCAAAATACATACGCTGGTGAAACAACTAAACCAGCAGGAGATCTTGCAAATACTCCTATTTCTGGTGTTGACCGCGCTGCTCCTTCCGCTTCTTCCCGATTCAGATTTTGGTCCTTATGGCATCTTTAATCTCTACCGCAACTGGTTGGTGGTGGTCATTTTTATGGGACTTAACTTCATAACGTATTTCCTGGGCAAATTCTTAGCTCCGGACCGCTCCATTATAATGACAGGTATTTTAGGCGGTCTGGCTTCCAGTACAGCTACGGCCTGGTATTTTTCCAAACACAGTCGGAATAATCCAGGATCAGCGCATTTGGCGGCAACAGCTATAATATTGGCATCCTCCCTGATGTTCGTACGGATGCTTGTCTGGCTGTTCATCCTTAACTATCCACTTTTAAAATTTGCAGGATTGGCCATTGGCATTTTGGCCATTACTGGATTCGCTATTGGGTTCTTCATGTATCGGCATATCATTATCGAACATACACCAACCGTAGCCTTGCCGGTCGGAAATCCAGTCAACCTTAAAGATGCCTTGATATTCACTGCTGTTTTCCTCGTCTTTCGTTGGATCGTGGCTTATGCCGGCGATCATTACGGATCCAGTGGGGCGTATTGGGCCAGCACACTAGCAGGGATAACAGATATTGACGCGATAACGATTTCCCTTGCGGATGGCCAATACAGCAACCTGACGGTTCAAATATTGTCAGTGGCACTCCTCATAGCCGCTTTGACGAATACCATGGTGAAATACAGTCTTTGCCTGGTAATGGGTGACCGAGCCCTGCGCATACTTAGTTCAAAAGCATTTCTGCCCTTGTTGATTATTGGTATTATCGCTATCCTGGTTACTTAACTTTAATCATTCAGCCCCGGGCGCCGTTAAACCGGAGATAAAATCAATAGCCACTTGGAGGGGCCGCATGGCTGGTTTCTTTTTGTATTGATGCGATTCCATTCTGTTGCTGATCTTACGAACTGTCTTTACCACTTTGAGAATAAAATGACCCTTATTTAGCATGACACATTCTGCGCGGACAGCCGCAACGGTATCGGTGATTTCTGCACGGGATGCTAGCCCGGTTTTTGCAAGGGTATCCAGGATTTGGGTCGCCCAGATATAAGGGATATGCGCAGCTTCACAAATCCATCCAATTTCTTCCTGAACCTCAGCAATACGGCTCCAACCAATTTCGACAGCAAGATCACCCCTGGCAATCATGACACCTATTTTTGGGTTTTTCATGGCGGCTAGGAGTAGGGCCGGCAATTGTTGGAAGGCGCGTTTTGTCTCAATTTTTAGGACAATTCCAAGATCCGGATGTCCAAGTCGTTTCAATTCCACTTGTAACGCCCGGACATCAGAGGTAGTTTGAACAAATGAATAGCCTACCATATCCGCGTTGTCCACTATAAAAGGTAACGTCAACAGATCATCCGTTGTCAGTGAAGGCAGATCAAGATTGGAATCTGGCAGATTTATCCCCTTATGAGAACGCAGTTTAGCTCCTTTAGGTGGTGTCATAGTAATACGTACCAACCAATACGTTGGGGTACATTCTTCGATAACCCCTCCAATTTTCCCATCATCAAACCAAATCCGGTCACCTGTCTTTACAAAATCA
>JBBQMA010000324.1:0-3727 GCA_038328415.1 Chitinophagales bacterium
TACTTGAGCCTGAAGGTCCTGATTAGGCGCCAGGACCCAAAATGCGAAAACCGCTAAGCAAGCCAGTATGGCTTTTTTGGATAGATATGTCATGGATCAATCAATTTAACAGGCAATCAGCGATCACTGCTAGACATCAAAATTAGCTATTTTCTGCCTATTCTCCAAATTTGAACAGTTAACAGAAGGTTATCCTTTTTCGGGACGGATGAACGGGCGTTGCAAAGGCTGTGAGAAAAGAATCGATGGCAATCGGTCGTTTGAAAAAATAAAAAGTTAACTGATCCTGTTAAGAAAAGTAGCCTGGTATTCAGGCGATTAGTAGCTATCAGCAAACAATGTATTTGGCAGTCCGGGGAATTCGCCGTTTCTTGTCGCCGAATTGGCGATGGCCGCCTTTTTATCCTAAAACAAGACGCCACATGAGCAACCCGGACCAACACACAGAGAAGCTAATCGAAAAACTCAGGTCTGTCCTGAATGAGCTTACAGAATCTACAAATATTCAGGACTCCCGTTTCCGCTTTGTTGCCCTTATAGGCACCCAGGAACCAGATCCCGAAGATCCGGGGGAGTCTTATATCAGCAGTGAAATTTTCTCCGCTGCCGGTACCGAAGATCTTGGCGAAATGCTTGGAACGCTTGTCCAGGCCGCTATCGAAGAGGAAGAGGACAATCCTGCTGGTCAACAGTACTTGGTAGAGTCCGTGCTAGACCCCATCCGATCTTTCCTCGGGTATGATGAAGAGGAGTAAGACAATCAAGTGTTGATTTGATGCGTCGATCCTTCTAAAGGATCATCGACCGCTAATACTACCCCACTAAGCGTTTAGTCGGGGGTGAGCTCGTTTGTTTTACTTTTCGGCCACTCCTGCCAAAAGTGTTTAGACTGCTGAATTATTTCGACGGATAATCAATGTCTTGTATTACCAAATAACTGAACAACGAACAACGACAATGAAGTTGTCAGGTTGTCGGGGTTGTCGGGGTTGTTGTGTAATGGTGTCCCTAAACCTACCTGTTTCACAACGGTAGGAAGGCTTCTAAACACTAAACAGTTCAACGCTTCAACGATAATTCAAGGAGGAAGCACCGCTAAGGCGCTAAGGAAAGGAACTTCCTAAGCCCTAAACCTACCTGTTTCACAACGGTAGGAAGGCTTCTAAACACTAAACATTTCAACGATTAAACGCTTCAACGAAATTATCACTAGTTGTTGGAATGTTGGATGTTTGATGTTTGGGGGCAAAGACAATTAATACTCTACTCTCCTCACCCTCCTTACGCATTAGTGGACCATTGTGATCTTCCTGCCTTTGTGGCAATAATACTACAAAGAACTCCTTTAACCCTCCTTAGCGTTTTTGCGCATTAGCGTTTAACGCCCCAATCCATTAAAATCCCCTAATGCACAAATCCAGAAACCTTCTCCATTATAACATCAACCAATCCATCCACATCATCCTTTTTGCCTTGGAGCTGAAATTTGGAAACAGAGACTTTTCCTTTAAATAGACTTCCTTTTACGTCGACTTGCTGACCAGAAATGTTATAGCTCCCCCGAATGGCATACCCATCATCATATTCATTCACATCCACATAAATTAATGAAGCCTGCGCACCTTGGATGGATTCCGATCGGAGTCGTTCTTCAAGTGCTGACATTAAGCCAATCGCATCACCAAAATCCTCGTCCTGGAAAATAGTCCGAATAAATACAGGTTTACTCCTTGCAATAGGGATTTTGACGTTGCCATCGACGATGCCAATATCAAAACTGCCTGCATTAGACGGGAAGGCTAAAACCGGTGTTTGGATGCCGCCAATCCCTTTGGCTAGTTCGGGTACTTTATCCCGGGAGTATTGAAACAACGTCATAACATCCACACGTTTATCTTCGGTAAGTCCCAAGCCACTCATCCCTTCAAGCAGGCTGTAAGTCAATAAACCCTGGCCATACCTGCTGGCCTCATAACTTACTTTATCACCGGCGCTCCCGGTAAGAATAAATAGCCCCGTCCGATCTTTCATGCGCTCCAGGGCACGTATCTGGGAGGAATTAATATTCTTGGCACCTGTGCCTAAATCGGAAACAAGCTTGCCGGCATTGCAAGCGTCCAGGATGAGCACCTGTTTTAATACCGGTACGGAATTAATCCATGTTGTCATTTCTGTCGAAGAGATGGCATAATTTGTTCGAATTTCGGGATCGCTCAGATTTTCACTGGCTATATCTTTAGTGAGATAATAAAATTGGGAATTTTCGGCAGTACCATAATTCACCCCATGACCGGAAAAATAAATGACTAATACATCCTGCGGTTTGGCCTTGTTGGCAATAGCTTCAAATGTTTTCCTAATACTTGATTTGTCGGGAACAGCGGTTCTTAGCGAATCGTTTGCATCTGTGTTGAGCAGGGTAATATACACGCGTTCATTGAAGACCAAAGGTGCCACGGCCTGCAACGCTTTGCTGAATAGGGTGGCATCACGATCAGCAAATTGCAGGTCGAGCGTCGTGCCCGCATAATCGGAGGTGCCTATAATTATCCCATACAGACTTGGATTTTTTTGAAGGGAAATGAGTGTGCCGCCTGTATTTCCTTCTCCGCCTTTGGCCGTGGCAGTTGGGGTATATTGGATATCGAATGGCTGGCTCTTCAACCAACCGTCTTGATTGTACACCCGTAAGGAAATGGTATTTGATGTATCCCAAAGATAATACCGCTCAAAATCGGATAAATGAATAGCCAGGGTAGTCAGGCGCTTCGGATTGGCGTCTTCGGCTACTTCTTTTCCATTTACATATACACTCAGTTTGCCCATTCCGCCATTTCGTGGTTTTATCTGAACGTCCAGCATTGCTTTTGCGGCATTTATTTTTGCCATTAATTCGGGATAAAGAGCCACTGTTGTAAATGCCTCTACAGACCGTTCCTTTTCCCGACTGTAGCCCATCACCTTGGACAATAACCCTGGTTCATAATACCGTTCTTTAAGTTGATCCAAATCAATGACTTCCCTGTTGAGGACATAATACATCTGATCCATCACTTTTGGTGATGCATCAAATAATCCTGAAGGGCTTATCGCCACCCAGTGTTGGTCTTCAAAAAAATAGAGCGCAGCAAGTTCTTTACCAACCCGGAGGTCCCACAATTTGATTTCATAACCATCACGGGCACGCGATACGGCAAAGCGGTTATCGCCGGAGATATTCACTTCCACGATGTCACTATTATGCCCAATCAGGGTATGCAACAGCTTGCCGTCCATGGCGCTGAATACCTTGATGGAATTATCTTCTCTGCCTAAAAGGAACAGTGTTTTATCCGGAGAAAAGGCAGCCGTTTTTACCCATGAAAATTCGCCGGGTATTTTAATTTCTTTATTTGTTGTGTGGTTGATGAGTTCAATCTTAGGCACATCATATTCCTTATAATCCCCCTGCCATACATACCAGCGCAGGGTCATTTTGCCCGCTGTGGTAGTTAATTTAAGTCTGTCCAGCCAATGCCGGTTGCCGGCTGTTTCCAATAAATGACTGCCATCAGCGAGGATAACGGATTTTGTTTTTGCCGCGTCAGCATTTATTCCTGAAAATTGACTTTTATTCGGATTAAACACCCAACCCTCTGTGCCAGATTGTATGGTTAAATTTGCGTCCGTATTAAAATCGACACCTGTAATGGCACGAAGCGGACCATCTGAAAAGGAGCGAATGAGC
>JBBQMA010000325.1:0-3716 GCA_038328415.1 Chitinophagales bacterium
GCCGGATAAAACCCTTTTCTACATCTGCGGCCCGGAAATGATGATGATGCAGACACGAAAAAATCTCAGAGACCTTGGTTTTGCTGCAAAGACAATTTTTTGGGAACAATTTGCCCTCTAATATCTTTAAGTCTCTCTTCCAGCGCTTGTATTTCCTGGAAGAAGCTTTATTTTTTTGGTCTATTAGCTGCACCTGTCTAATTTTCCCTATTGTTCACAATATTTAAGAGGAGGTTAATATGAAAAAGATTATTGGTCTTTCCCTATTGCTGATTTTACTCATCGCTGCCGGTAGTGGCTTTGCCCAAGCCAAATCCTGGGAACTGGATAAAGACCATGCCAACATATACTTCGGTGTGGATCACATTTTTACAAAGATTCGCGGACACTTTGACGACTTTTCTGCCAAAATCAGCTTTGATCCAGAAGATCTTGCCGCCAGCAATTTTTTCTTTGAAATAGAAGTAGACAGTATTAATACCAACAACGGTAAGCGAGATAGGCACCTGCGCTCCGCCGATTTCTTCAATGAATCCGACTACCCTGTTATTCGTTTTCAAAGCAAATCTATTATCGCAACGGGAGATAACACCTATGATGTAACAGGCACACTGACAATGAAGGGAAAGGAGTATGATTTTGTTCTTCCCCTCACGCTGGCTGGAATAAAGGACCACCCCATGGTAAAAGGAGCAAAGGTTGCCGGTTTCAACGGTGAAATGTCTATTGACAGGCTGACCTATGGGGTGGGTAACGGCAAGTATTATAAAATGGGAGTAGTCGGCAAGGATGTGGATATCCTTGTAGCGCTAGAAGTCCTGAGTAAATAGATCGTGTTCTGCTTCCGCCACTATTTCCTAGGGTGACGGAAGCAGAATTGAATCGATGTCGTAGTTACGTGATCATCGGGGTTGTTGTAATTTTTTTTACCGTATTACAAAGCGTTAAGCCAGTCAGTAATTCTGCCGATGGCCTCACGGGAAAATAGGGGAAAGACCAGAATGGCGCTAGTTTAAGGCTTTTTTTTGCATAAAATCGGCTGATACTATTGGTTGAAAATGTTATTTTTAACGCAATCGTTCACCGGAACGTTTACTCAACTTTCTCAGCAACCCTTTAGTGAACAAGTGTCGGCCCCTGGCTACATTGAAGCGATCGCGCAGAAACCAGACAGAATACTAGTGAATAAAATACAATCCGACTTATGGTATCTGAATCTGTTAGAAATGCAAACACGTATGCTAACATGGATTGTGAGGAAAAGAACCCCATGCGCTTTGGTCTGTGCTGTCTGTTTAAAGATGAAGAAATTGCCTTTCGTATAACCACCGCCAAGGTGCTTTTGACTCTGCCGCGCGATGAACAGCTGAAAAAACTGTCCGGGATCTGCTGTAACAATGCCCAGAGTCTCGTGCGAGCTGTGCAAACCGTCCAACGCCTTAAAATCGGCGCATTTCGCATCATGTCGCCGCTGTTTCCACGGATGACCCATCCCGAGGTTGGTTACGGCCTTGACGATTTGCCCGATGACGAGAAAATTGGCAGTCTGCTTGCCGTCACCAGATCTTTCGCTCAAGTGCATGATATCCGTCTCAGCTTTCATCCCGATCAGTTTGTTGTCCTCTCATCGCCTCACCCTAAGGTTGTAGACAATTCGATCCGGGAGTTGAAGTACCAGGCCTGGTTGGCAGAGGCAGTTGGGGCCGAGGTCATTAACCTTCACGCCGGTGGGGTTTATGGCGACAAATTGTCGGCTCTGCAACGTTTCTGCGACGTCTTTACTGATCTGCCTGAGAATGTCCGCAGCCGCTTGACCCTGGAAAACGATGATGTAAGCTATACCGTGTCCGACCTCCTGCCGGTATGTGACAAACTGGCCATTCCGCTGGTCTATGATGTTCATCACCACCGCTGCAATCCGGATGGCTTATCGGTCGAGGAGGCGACCCAGCTGGCCGGGGCAACCTGGCAGCGCTTGGGAAGAGAGCAATATTGCCACTTGTCGTCTCCGAAGGCCGGCTGGGGGGAAGGCAATCCCAAACCACATGCCGATTATATAAACCCAGAGGATATCCCTGCTTGTTGGTTAGAGCGTGTAATGACCGTCGATATTGAAGCAAAAGCCAAGGAATTGGCGGTGATACGTTTGATAAATACCATGAATAATGGACGGTAGACGATGATACACTATTTACGAAGGATCGTACTTATGAGCATTTTTACCAGCATCCTTGTTGCTTGCGCCGGGGAAAAGCCAGATCATCTGGGAGTTTCCGACGGTAGACTGGCAGAATGCCCCAGTTCACCGAATTGTGTGTCGAGTCAGGCAAGCGATGTTGCACATCGCATAGCGCCCCTGGCTTTCAAAGATGAACCTGAACCAGCCTTTGCCAGACTAAAGCAAATACTTGATGAGCGGGAAGATACCACCATTATTGAAGAGCATCCTGGCTATCTCCGCGTTGAGTTCCATACTCTTTTGTTCGTTGATGACGGAGAATTCCTGCTGGATGGTGGGCAGCGGCCGATTCGGGTTCGCTCCGCCTCCCGAGTGGGATACTCGGACCTGGGAAAGAACCGCAAGCGTTTGGAAGAAATCCGGCAGAGCTTTAATGAAATTTAGAGTTACCAGTAGGGTGTATAATCAATAAGCAGGCCAAGGATCAGCTTAGTGATTGAATATTATCATATCGTTAGAACGTTTGCCTTGCGGCAACAGCCATAACTCCAGGCCAATAGGCAAGAGGTCCGCCAAGAGCGCCAGAGGGCACAGAGAAACCAGATTACCTGGCTGGCTTCGACTGGAATGGGTGGCCGGAATCAATGGAATACGCGGCGATTTTGAATGCGGCGGCCTGATCGAATGGTGCTACAAAGACGCTTGTAAAATGAGGACAAATGTGGACCAATTAAACCAACAAGGGGGTAACCGAAAAATCAGTTACCCCCTTGTTGGTTTATTTGGTACACTAGGAGGGATTCGAACCCCCGACACCCGGATTCGAAGTCCGGTGTTTTTGATGTTTTAAATGTTTGATTATAATACATATTAAATGTTGAATAAAAAAATTTGTTCAATTATTGCTCCAATTTAGGATCAGTGTAATGATGTGGTTAAATAATTTTGAACAAAATGAGTGGCCTGTTAAACTAAGCTGGTAAAACCAAAAGCGAAATCATGCAATCTATTGATATAAATATGTATTCGCGGTTTACCGCGCTTGGACTTTAGTTGATTGTCACCTTGAGACTTCCTTCACTGACAGAAGCGATTTCCCCCATATAAGGGACGAAATAGGTACTGATGAACAGCTCCCGAGAGGCCATATTAAGAATCTCAGTATGTTTGATCCTTATCTCTTCCGTCTCCTGAATCGATACCCTCGGATGCCTCAGCCACATTCGCGGCGATCTCTCTGGTCGCTGCCGATATTAATGCATGCATGCAAGCCGCTGAAGCAGCCGGAGCCAACAGACGTCTTTATACGATTCGTCGAGCAATGTTTGCGAGATAAAGGTTACCAGCCGATCGGTTGGCGATGAGGACTTTGACAGGGAAATATAGACGAAATACTACGTATTTAGTTTCCATGACAACAATGCCGCCCCAAAGGCACCAATACACTGGGGGTCGTCGGGGATTAACACCTGACGATTCAGCCTCTCAGACAAAAGCGAAACCATACAGGGATTCTTTGCTACCCCACCCGTAAACA
>JBBQMA010000326.1:0-3658 GCA_038328415.1 Chitinophagales bacterium
GTCTTAATCCGGATGTTGTGCAGCCACCACGGCAGATGCAGATCAAATATATCACCATCAATGCAGCCCAGGAGCCCGAACTGGAATGGATATGGGAGACGTATGCCGAACTGGAAGTGGCGGGTATCGAACGCAGCCTGGCAGGAGCTCCGTTCCAACCGATCCAACCTGTCACAATCACCTCACCATTATCGTCCGTAAATTATTTTACCAATACCGTATTTGACGCATCCACCCAGCAGGTCAGCTATCGGATCATGGCCCGCGATGATTGCCAAAAAGACTGGTTATCCCTGCCTGCTTCTCCGGTTTGGCTGCAGGCAGTAGCGCTTCCTGATTTCCGAAATGCATTGACATGGACCCCGCTTCAAATTGAAAGCGGTGTCATCGAACAATATGACGTTTTTGAACACCGGGGCAGTCTGATCCTGCCTTTGGGTCAAACCATGGGCACAACGTTTGAGCATGTCCTTGATGGGTCCAATTTGCCCCTCGAGCCAATATGTTATGTGGTAGAAGCGACCTACAGGGTCACCTTGCCCAACGGTCAGGAGCGGCGCATTTCGAGGAGCAATCGCGCCTGCGCCAGTCAGGATATCCGGGTTTGGATGCCCAATGCATTTGCACCCCGTGGCCTCAACACCATCTTTAGGCCGCTGCTTGTTTTTGCCGAAAATACCGAGTACGAATTTGTGGTGTACGACCGTTGGGGCGGCGAAGTGTTCCGCACGACCGACCAGAATGACGGGTGGAACGGCAAGATAAATGGATCAGATGCAGCGGCCGGAATGTATGTATGGACCCTGCTGGTAACCCCGCTAAATGGTGAAATGATTTCCAACAAAGGCACGGTTATACTGCTGCGTTAAAAAGGTG
The DNA here is from genome assembly GCA_038328415.1 of Chitinophagales bacterium. Taxonomy (GTDB): domain Bacteria; phylum Bacteroidota; class Bacteroidia; order Chitinophagales; family Saprospiraceae; genus JAGNXB01. Next base: position 877 of record JBBQMA010000326.1, read on the forward strand.
CTTTCTCCAAAACACCCAATCCAAACAACGCAAAGTCATAACGAACAGGATCGACCGGGTCAAACTGTCGCAATCGCCGGGTTAGTTCCAGGGCAGTTTGCCAATCGCGTTGCTTGCGGGTAATGAGTCCTGCACGACGGCCCACACGCTCCACATGGACATCAAGGGGCATGACCAATTGGTCGGGGCGTATGGTGCGCCACAGGCCAAAATCAACACCGCGATCATCTCTACGCACCATCCAACGAAGAAACATATTGAGTCGCTTGCAGGTAGACTTTCGGAACGGTGCTGACACATGCTTGCGCGTTCGATCCGGGGCGAAATCCAGCGAAAAAAAATAGCGGTGAAACCCGTCCAGTGCCTGCTCCACGGTTTCATCCTCGGCGGACCACCCCCTGGAAAAGGCCTGCTCCAGACTGTCGAATTGAGCATAATGCTGCTTGAAAAAAGCCATGAAATAAAGCAGATCGATATCATTAAACGTGCGATGGCGGAATGCCAACATGCGCTTCAAGTCGGACTCACGGTGACCTCGCACGAAGTCATAAGGCGCCCCATCCATGTATGTGACCAATTCCGTAGCCTTTGAAATGATCGTCTTGCGCTGACCCCATGAGAGGATAGCCGTCCAGAAACCAATGATCTCTTGGTCCTGCAGGCGGGTGAACGCGTGCGGAATCGAGATCGGATCTTCGCCAATAAAGTTCGGCCGATTGTATCGATCGGCAGCTTCATCCAGCCATTTTTTCAGCTCTTTTTCCTTGATTCCGGGCATAGCCTAAAAAAGATTTGACAGATTGCTGACGATTCTTTTGCTTGGTAAACATAAATCCATTCCTGCCGACGTTATGATAAAACCGACTGTTAGAACAACCAAAACCACCCTTTTATGACAATGACCCTGGTTTACACGTTGGCATTGGCTATTCTTGTTCTCTTGAAAAAAGCCTTTGGATCACAACAACAGACAGTTATCAAGCCTACTTCCGGTATATGGGCAGATCGACGAGTCCCCAGCGCTGCGCGCAATGCCCCACTGATACGCGCAACACTCCCAGTCCGTAGGTCACTGAACGTCGAAAGTTGATGGAGCTGGCCTCCTCAAAGTACTTCGTCGGGCATGTAACTTCGGCAATATCAAAGCCGGCATAGATGATCTGGGACAACATTTCATTGTCGAACACAAAATCATCCGAATTTTCATTGTAGTTAATACTGCGCAGGACCTCCCCACTGAATGCGCGATATCCGGTGTGGTACTCCGATAATTTGTATTGAACCAGTATGTTTTGTGTGAGGGTCAGCAGACGGTTGGCAATGTACTTATACAACGGCATCCCCCCACGGAGCGCTCCCTTTCCAAGAATCCTTGAGCCCAGTACAACCGGGTACAGGTTGTCACCGATAATATTGACCATGCTGGGAATGAGCAATGGCGTATACTGATAGTCCGGGTGCAACATGATCACAATATCCCCGCCAAGTTTTAGTGCCTGGTTATACAACGATTTCTGATTGCCGCCATAGCCCTTATTGTTTTCATGCACAATGACATGTTGGATGCCAATTTCCCTGGCCAGGGATGCGGTATTGTCCCGGCTGGCATCATCGCAGAGAATGACTTCATCGACAATGTCGAAGGGGATTTCATCATAGGTTTTTTTGAGGGTAGCTGACGCATTATAAGCAGGCAGCACGACGATCACTTTTTTACCTTTATACATGGCTGTTCCCTTGGAAATTTCACACAAAGGACAGGAATCTTTAGCCAATAATCAAACCGGCGGTATTTGAATGTTTTCCTGGTCGTCCTCACCCGGCGAATTATCCTGACGCAAAAGAGAAACGATCACTCCGGCCAACAGCGCACCACCTATAACAACCAGGGATACCCATCCGGCCATATGGATGAATCCATGGGACACCATCTTCAGGCCGACAAAAAGCAGGATGCCAATCACACTGTATTTTAGATATCTGAAACGGTCCAGTACAGCGGCCAGCATAAAATACATGGAACGTAGGCCAAGGATGGCAAAAATATTACTTGTAAAAATCAGAAAGGGGTCGGTGGTAATGGAAAAAATAGCCGGAATGCTATCCAGGGCGAACAGGATATCCGTAAACTCTATCATTACCAGGGTCAAAAACAAAGGGGTCGCCATCAATATATTTCGGCGCCTCAGGAAAAAAAGTTCACCATGAAAATGACGTGTAACGGGTAAATACCGGCGTAGCCAGCGTAACACCCGATTATTCTGAAGATCCATAGCTGCTTCGTCTCTGCTGGCCCACATTTTAAGGGCCACATAAATGAGAAAGGCACCAAAAACATAGATCAGCCAATCGAAACGCTGAATGAGAGCAACACCGGCAAAAATCATAAAAGCCCTAAAAACGAGGGCTCCCAAGATACCCCAAAAGAGTACCCTGTGCTGATTCGCTGCCGGCACTTTGAAATAGGCAAAAATCATAGCCATGACAAAAATGTTGTCGAGGCTCAGACTGAGCTCCAATAAATAGCCGGACAGGTAAAGGATAACCGCGTCGCTGCCGGGTATGAAGGATCCACTCAACGCTCTTATACCGGACCAATCATCTTCATAAGCGAAGTAAACGACAATACCGAAAAGCAGCGAAAGGGTGACACCATCCCGGCCGTGCCGGTCAAAGGTTTTGATCTGGAGCGCATTTTTTCAGCCAAAAACCAAGAGGGAACGTATGCCGCATTCCGGGAGAGTCTGCGCAAAATTCGGGGCCAAATCATTGCTTCTGGAGG
>JBBQMA010000327.1:0-3649 GCA_038328415.1 Chitinophagales bacterium
AATAGAAGATTTTCGATGCTACACCTTGAGACAATTAAACCCGGGACTATCGCCATACTAAATGCGTTAATGAGCGTACCTGAACTTCAGGATTTTTGCCTTGTGGTGGCACAGCACTTTCACTGATGTACTGCCATCGTAAATCTAATGATCTCGACTTATTTTCTAATACTGCGTTTGACGCAATGCTTATTGGTGAATCATTGACAAATTATTTTCCAGCTAGTTGGCAAGTACGCACCACTAATCAGTTTGGCATTTTCGGATTTATTAGTGACTTAAAAGTAGACATCATAAAATTTCCACATCCCATTATTCGGCCAACAATACATATAGATGGCATACGTATGTAAGCGCCGGAGGATATTGTGGCCATGAAGGTGCAGGCTATATTGGGGAGAGGAAAGAAGAAGGATTTCTGGGATATTGCGGAATTACTCCACCATTTTTCCGTTGAGGATTTTATCCGTTTTCACAAAGGAAAATATGCCACGCAAAATTTATTTATTACTGCTCCTCAGGCAATGATCTATTTTGATGATGCTGAAGAAAGCGAAGATCCTATCAGCCTGAAAGGCCAAACCTGGTCGAACGTAAAACATACCATCCAGAAAAAAGTAAGTGCCTACCTGAAATAGAAGCACAATCCTTGTCCATTATTTTAAATGATCCACCAGTCTGCCGGCCTTATCCAAAATTTCTTTTACATGGGCCTCATCCCGGCCCTGTGCATATACCCGCAAAACCGGCTCGGTACCACTCGGGCGGAACATCAGCCATCCATCGGGAAGAAAATATTTATAACCGTCAAGGTCTTCCTTCCAAAGCACATTTAAGGTGTTTTTCGGATCAATCGTGTCGGCATTGCATGATGCGATTACAGCCTGCTTATGGGTCTCTTCAACATGAAGATCCAGTCGATCGAAAAAGAAGGAACCAACCTTCTCATATAATAATTCCACCAGTTCATCCAGACGTTTTCCTGTCCGCGCCATGAATTCAAGAATAAGCAGCCCCATCCACACGCCATCACGCTCAGGAATATGTCCCTTGACCGCCAAGCCACCGGATTCTTCACCTCCGACCAATACATCCTCCCGGGTCATAATCTCGGCGATATATTTAAATCCAATTTTTGTCACCTCTGTCTCTAGTCCGTATTGATCGGCCAATTCTTTCATCTTATTGGTTACGGAGAAGGTGATGACCACCTTGCCGCGAAGTCCTTTGTATTCATAGAGGTAAATGAGAAGGAGCAAAAGGAGGTGATGTGAATCGACAAACCGACCCTTGGAATCATACATGCCTATACGGTCAGCATCACCATCATTCGCCAGGCCGGCACCGAAGTCACCGGATTGTGCCAGCAATTGGGAAAGCTCTTCCAAGTTACGGTGTATTGGCTCCGGTGCCTGCCCATGAAAACCCGGGTTATCATCACAATGAAGCAGTGTGGCGCCAGGCAATAAGCGCCGCACAATGTTTTGCCCAGCACCATACATCCCATCATAAGCTATCCGGATACCTGAAGAGCGGATCGCGGCCAAGTCAAAATGCGCGGCCACATGCTGGAAATACATTTCTTCCAGATCAACCCGGGTGAGCAACCCTTCCTGCTCCACCGTTTTGAAGGTAGGATACGGAGCGTCAAAACTGTCCGGTACACTATTTTCTACTGCAGCAATGTCGGACGGCAAGGTCGGCCCTCCGAATGCTGATTTCAATTTAAACCCATTGTATTCCGGCGGATTATGACTGGCGGTGATCACCACGCCCATATCGGCATCGTATTTTACAACACCCAGGGAAATCATCGGCGTGCTGACAAAACCTTGGGCCAGATAGCTATGAATCCCCTGACCTGCCATCACGCGGGCCGTTGCCTCTGCAAACATCGCTCCTCCAAACCGGCAGTCATGGCCAATAACCACGCTGTCCATACCCTTTCCTTTCATCCATAACGCCGTGCCCAAAGCCACACGTTTGACATTCTCCTCGGTATAATCCCGGGCGATGATGGCCCGCCATCCATCGGTTCCAAATTTGATTGTTGTTGCCATAAGTGCACAAAAATAGGTTTTTACCTGCCGTAGAAGTAAGCAGCAGGTTAAAGTTTATGAAAGTCTAACCTTAAATTAATCCTTCGCAATCCTCAGGGATTACGTTACTTTTACGATGTGGAGGACAATTACCGACATAAAGGACTTCGCCGGAAGCTGATCGAAAACCTGCGGCAAAAAGGAATCCAAAACGAGGATGTCCTTGCCGCCATGTGGGATGTGCCCCGACATTGGTTTATCGACAAGGCGTTTGCTGATCTCATCTACGAGGATAAAGCTTTCCCGATCGACCGGGATCAAACTATTTCGCAGCCGTATACCGTGGCTCGCATGACCGAACTCCTCGACGTAAAAAAACATATGAAGGTGTTGGAAATTGGCACAGGTAGCGGTTATCAGTCAGCTATTCTCGGTAAGCTTGGTGCACGGATCTTTACCGTGGAGCGTCAAAAAATCCTTTTTGAAAAGGCAAAAGCATTGTTGCCCAAAATTGGCTTTTCAGGCATACGTTGCTTTCATAAAGACGGCTTTCTGGGCTTGCCCACGTATGCTCCGTTTGATCGAATAATTGTCACAGCTGCTGCAGAAAAAGTACCTGCCACTCTGCTCGACCAGCTCGGTCCAAATGGGATCCTGGTGATTCCCGTAGGAAATGATGTCCAGGATATGAAACGCATTATCCGAAAGCCTGATGGACAGCTTTTAACTGAAAATTTCGGCCAATTCAAGTTTGTCCCTTTTCTTACCGGTCTGGAAAATCTTTAGTCACTTAACAGTCCGACCACCTATTTCCCTTCGCGATACCTTTCGGCTGTTATTTGCTTTCAAGTCCACTTCTAGTGCTGCCAATCCGCCACCGGCCACCGTGTTATAGGTATTGCCGCCGTAGTTAAGCTGACCGCGGCCATCCGTCCAGTTTTGGGCACTCAGCACATACGTACCATTTCGTTTTGGATGGGGCGTAAACACCAAAAAGCGATCATCCCGTCCAGGTTCAAAACTGATGCCTAGTTTATCCGATTTGGGCATTTGGACAAGTACCCCCGGAGTGCCTTTACGCAGAATCAATTGTTCAATCTGACGGCCATCCTTGAGAATAATCTCGCCCAACACAATATCCGAGGCGTTTTTCCTGATCTGGCGTTCCAGTTGGATGTCGTCCGATAAATAGTATTGAATTTTGCGAAGATCCGGCTCTGCCCAAGCCTGATTTTCAACAAGACCGGAGGTAAATGGTGTTAGCTGACGCGTACATGCACTCAGCACTAAGATCGAGAAGAATAAAATGAATCGAATCATACCCGTTATTTATAATCAATAGTACGTTGAAAACGCTTTAGGCAGGATATCCTTTGGACCGGATTAACGTGAGATTAACACGACCTGTTAAAACACTTTAAGCAAATTCCAAGCCAAAACCTAATGCCGTTGCCTGTCACAAAATCTGCATAACAGGAGTCGTTTTTTCAAATTTGAATGCCCATCTTGAACAGACAATTTTAACACATGCGCACACTCCTCGCCTTTTTGATTGCGGCTTTCATCTCGCAAGTGGTCTCTGCTCAATATGTAACATTTAAACAGGAATT
>JBBQMA010000328.1:0-3626 GCA_038328415.1 Chitinophagales bacterium
CTGCAGACCGTTCACCCTTTTTATACCCTATTTTATCTCTATTATTTATTCCGTTTAGCCATATCCCGCTCAATAATTGTAGCGATCTGCTGCACTTTTAGGTTTTTACCGATGATGGTGCGATCTGGATTTAACACATAAATCTCCGGTGTGTTGTCCACATAATACTTGGCATAAATGGCTTTATTTGTTGGATCAAAGACATTGGTCCAGGTCATGCCATATTCCTTGGCTTTGCGACGATATTCGGCATCCGTCGTATTTACCGAGATGCCATACACTTCAACACCTTTGGATTTCCACTCGTTTAAAAATTCGATAAGCTGCGGCGTTTCCTCTTTGCAATGCGAACATTCCGGATTCCACATGAAAACAACGATATAAGGCGATGTCAATTCATATATCGAACGCATCTTGCCATCAAGATCTTTGGCCTGCACATCAGGGCCTTTTTTACCGATCAAACTTGCCTCCATTTCACTGGCTTGTTTGGCCAGGGCTGCCAATTCTTCCGGTGTGGCCCAAAATGCTTTCTCAGGCGTGAAATACTTCTTTACCATGTGCACCTGAACCGCTTCGGCATCCATTAGGGCACTTTCACCCGGACGATATGTAAGCGGAACAAAATTGGCGATAAACCGAATGTAGTCTTTATTGTCACCTACGCGGGCCAAAAGCCGATCCGTTGCAAAAATGATAGAATCCGGATTTTGGGAAACCAATTCCTTGATATAGCGATTGATTTTATTCACGATAATAGGTGTGCGCAAGAGGCGGGGATCACTGAAATCAACATTATCCCAAAGTTGCTCACGAAACGTGAACGTCTGCATAGACTGATCCAGTCCACCGTCTGCTGTTTTAGGAAATGTCAGTTCCGGATTCTGGCCGGATAGTTTGAATTTTGTAAAAAGCGACTTGGGATATTCATCCGCCAATTCCTGAAAATGTATCCTCCGGAGATTCACCAGTGAATCAACCGTCTTCTGAAGGGTAATGTATGCCGGGTCATCAACAGCACGGTTTTTTTGCTGCGTAGCCGTCGTCTTTATCTGGGCATCTAACGGCTGTTGAAACTTCAGGTTTTTATACAACAAATCATTTTCCTTGGAGTCGGAGACTTCCATTCCAAAAATAAGATTGCCCTTCTGCGTTTTTAAGCTAAAATGCTGATTGGCATCAATGATCATCTGGATATTCGACCGATCGGGAAGTAACACATAATAGAAGCCCTCCGGATACCTGGTTTCCCGCACAAAATGCACGGTGCCACTGGCATCTACCAGTGCTGTGTCGGCAATGTAGTTTTGGTCTCCAAGGATACCAATCATCTTTGCCGTTCCCGGTTCAAGACCAGCTACGGTGATGTCAATACGGACATTTGGCGTCGACTCCTCTATGGAATGTACGCCGGTAATAGGAATAATCAAACCTGAACTTGAAACAGGAGCAGTAGATGGTGCATTCTGACAGGATACCCACCAGAAGCTAAAACAACACAGGATTAAAGTGAATGTGCGAAACATAATTGGTCTTTTTACGCTTACAAAGGTAGATAAACGTAAAACAGCGCAAGGTGTTGCATACCAGAAGCAATCTTAAAAGCCTAAAAAATGGATTTTTTGCTACTTCTGGGCTGGATTTGCGATTTTTGCAACTCGGATTTGATTCATTCGTATCTGGATCCATCATTATTCATCAAAAACTTCTTTCATGATTCCAAAACACATTCTCCGTAGCCTCATGCTGGCAATCCTCGCCTTGAGCCTGTCTACCACTTCCTGCGTCAGCAAAAAAAAGTATGCTGCGTTGGAAGCCCAGCATAACCAAATCAAAACGATGCTGGAAAAACAACTTGCTGATTGCAACACCACCAGTGCTGGCCTTCGCAAAGACATCAATGACCGGGATAACGAAATCACCGGATTAAAAACACAGGCCGTAGCTCGCGATGGTCAATTGAAAAATCTGGAGGACCAGGTTGCCTATCTGAAACAGACTAACACCAACTTACTGGATCGAATGGCAGATCTCTCGATAGTGAGTAAAAGTGGCGCTGAAAGTATTCGCAAATCGCTGGATGCCATCAACGAACAAAGCAAATACATCAAGGATCTTTCCGGGCAGGTACAACGCAAGGACTCCCTCAATCTCGCCCTCGTCATGAGCCTCAAGCGCTCCCTCTCTGACATCAATGACCAGGACGTGCAAATAGAAGTTAAAAAAGGCGTGGTGTACATCTCCCTGTCTGATAAAATGCTGTTCCGCTCCGGCAGTGCGGTTATTAATCAGAGTGCCGAAACTGTCCTTAGCAAAGTAGCCAAGGTCCTCAATGACCACAAAGAGCTGGATATCCTCATTGAAGGCCATACCGACAATGTACCTATCAGCACAGATTGCGTCAAAGACAACTGGGACCTCAGCACGCTACGTTCTACATCCGTAGCGCGACTGCTGCAAACCAAATACAACGTGGACCCTGCCCGCATGATTGCCGGCGGGTCAGGTGAATTTAAACCTAAATTGGACAATGCTACATCCGACGGTCGTAGCATGAATCGTCGAACAGAAATAATTATCACACCCAAACTGGACCAGTTCTTTCAGTTGCTGAACCCAGAACCTGCCAAGTAGCTGTTCTGAATACTACTTATCAACAAGCCGGTACCTAACAAGGGCCGGCTTGTTTGTTTTTAAAATCCGCTCATCATTAGTTCAATCATGAACCTCTTGTATTCCGCTTATCTTTACCCCATGCGTAGAGCTACTTTTCTGACAATCATTTGGCTTTTCATCCTTGCAGGAGTTCTTACCGGTTGCCATGATGGATTCGTGCACAAAGAGCCGGCCTGGTCCACCTTTATCTTGGTTCGTCATGCTGAAAAAGCCGGATCAGAGCGCCTCTCCGAATTGACGCCCGCCGGAACGGCACGCGCGGAGCGCCTGGCAAACATGTTATCGGATGCCCCTGTAAAAGCGGTCTATAGCACCGATTATACCCGAACAAAAGCGACAGCTCAGCCAACCGCTACGCACCATCAACTGCAACTGCAACTCTATATGTCTGATCAGTTGGACAGTCTTGCTCAGGCTTTAAAGGCCTGGCACAAGGAGGGCGTTGTACTGATCTCCGGCCACTCCAACACGACCCCCGCACTGGCAAACAGCTTTATTGGTGCAGATAAGTTTAAGCCGATTGATGATGCCGATTATAGCCAATTGTATATTATCACTTGCCGGGAAGATCAACGATGTACGGCTACGCGTTTGCGTTACTAATCGTGACCGGAAACATGCGTATAACGCAAGGCCAGGAATCATCGGTTTTTAGGTAAATAAGATTACGCTTGTACTACAATCAACTGTTGGGACGAAATGAAAACAAAACTGAAACCCGTATTCCAGCGACGCATCTTTTGGGATGTCGATTTTGACAAACTGGACTATGACAAAAAGGCAGGGTTTGTCATTGAACGGGTATTTGAGCGTGGTGATGTGGAGGACATTCGAAATTGCCGTCGCTATTATGGCGATGAAAAGGTGAGCGAGGTCCTACTTAACGCAAAATATTTACCTTTAACAACACTTTATTTAGCGAGCGCTGTCATTGATCGGCCAATAGAAGA
>JBBQMA010000329.1:0-3608 GCA_038328415.1 Chitinophagales bacterium
AAGTAAATCCAGAGGCGGTAGATAAACATTGATCCAAGAATAGAGATTGCTTGGAAATGAGTATTGATAAATGGGGGGTTCCATAGAACTAAACCTCCCAGAATTAAGACGAGGCCAATTAGACTAAGTATTTTTATAAGATAATTGCCTATATACGTAGCTGCTAAAAATAGTATTAAACCGTAACTTAAGACAAGTAGTGTATTTTGCCATCCAACAAAATATAGCAGGCCTGTCAGACTAGCAAGCAGGAAAAATTTTGACTTGTAGGATTTGGGAACGGTTAATTGTAGTAGAAATGCTGAAATGGTAACAATCCAAAGTTCAAAGAGGTGGAGTGAATTTTCTATCTCAAGTTTCCAAATTATGAATCCTGCAACTAAGAGTTGTCCTACAAGGAATAGCAGTCCAACTAGACGTTGATAAACGTATTTTTGATCGTTTGAAAAAAAAGAAGGTCTTATTTGATTGTTCATGAACGGTCCTTGCGTTAATTATGTTTGAGCTCAACCCTTGTAAGGGGTATCAACTTCTTTTTTTAGTGCCTTTATAATCGTCGTATCTTCTTTTAGTTTTTGCATGAATGTTCGGGCGAGAAGTCTATGTCCCTCTTTATTTGGGTGTGAATCCCATTTTGCTATTTTCAAAACATCCGTATTTTGATTTTCATAGGCGTCCTTAATGAGCAGGGTCATAATTCCTTTTGCTTTCAATAGTGCCTGGAGTTCTTCGGCCTCGCCCGGTATTTCGTTGTCATCAAGTGTTGGCACATAAAGCCATAGTAGTTTTGCCTGGCTGCGTTCTACTGTATCGCGTAGATACTCGTATCCCCACATGGATAATTCTATGTCTTTATCCTTCATGACGAGCATAAACTCCGATTCAGTGGTTTGAAGGTTAAAATCTCCCTTTTTTATGATATCCTTCAGGTACGTATAGGTAAGATCACGACCATTTTGATTCGCTTTAAAAACACTGTACAAAACACGAAAAGCTTCGTTGGAATGCGCTGTATAAATGACAATGTCTGGTTTGAACGCTGATGCTTTCTCTTCAAACATCTTTATATTTTGGAATAGATGGTTATTTGATATCGCAAAATTCATAATCTCCACCTTTATTCCATCTCCCAGAATAGCCTGTTCGTTCAAGGCATTCTCAATGAGGTTCTCATATGTTTCATCCGTGTTTACGCCAACACCCATTTCGATTGATCCCCCTATCAATGCAATGCGAAGCGTATTGGAGGGCTTCTCAAATGTATATTCGCGATCTCGAAATCCCAGGCTATTGGTTGTAAAAAGCGCACCTTTGAATGGTTTGATCTGATTGGGTAACAATTCTTTTAGCATGATATCATCACGCCTTTTGGCTACTCCCAACGAACTAAATTGTTGCCAATCATCTGGTTTTTTTTCTACTTCAAGCTCCCAAAGTCTTGAATTCAGATTATTCCCTACGAGGAGTGTCTCATAATAACCTTTATATTGCTGTTCCCTGTCATACGTATTTAATTTTGTTGACAGAATGGGAGAAATATCCAGTTCCAATTTGACGGCAATGGGCTCATGAATTCGAGGCATGCCAAATAAATTCAAGCCTAAAAGAAAAAGGCTTCCTAAAACCAATTTGGTATTGTCGCTTAAGTTAAATCTGCCATTCTGGGTTGTCGATTTATATTGAATGTACTGAACGACTACACCGGTTGCAAATAAACCCATCAGGCTCAAAAGGATGCCTATACCTTGGCTCAAGGAAATGGTAGAAGATACAGCCATCATGACCAGCCATTCCGAAATGGAGTAGCTTGTCCAGAATGACCACAAGACGGCCATGGTGAAAAACATTCCTATCACTTGGAGTGCAATTTTCATTGCGTAGGATAAATGAAATTCGCCAGGTGCTGGTTTTTTAGACTTGCTTTTTGCTTGGATAATAGCATTAATACCTACTGCAATTCCAAACAGGTTCCAAAAAATGACATCTTGCCAGGTTATTGGAAACTGGCCCCTTATCCAAAACCATTGGAACGCGTGAAGAAGCCAATTTATAATAAATACAATTACAGTGGCCAGAAAAAGCATGGATAGTCCGGCATGTTTCTTTAGACGAAAATAAATGGGAAAATAAAATACTTTCACCACAAAATCTCTCCAATAGATATTTATTCTTCGCCATATGTCGGTGAAGCTGCTTGCAAAGAAATAGTGGTCGAAGGTGGGAGGCAGGTAGAATCCGAAAAGGCAAATTACTCCCGCCGCAAAGTGAAACATTCCGGCAAGACGAACAATCAAGGCATACGATGCAATGATAAATTGTAACAAATTGTATATGTTTTCGATCTCACTAGGGGCTGGTAGTAGGTAATAGTAGATCAATCTGTAAAGGAGTAGGTGCATGATTCCGTTAGCCATCATGAGCAATCCGCGCCTGTATGTTTCATAAGCGGGTTTACTATAGTAGTTCCTTGTAAACGTGGTATAATCGACTACTGGGAATATGACAAAAACTAAATTGGGGAGGAGAAAGAAGTAATTCAGTTTTTTCCAAAATCCTGCCGATGATTTTTCAAATTGCATTTCATACAGGAACACCATCATCCGGAAGGTAAACATCGTTCCCAGTAAGGGCAATATAAGGTTGCTTTGGTGCAAGGGCAACCAACCAATGCGCATGGCTATCAAAACGACACCTGTAATTGCCACAAGGATAATTCGCCACTTGATGGATATAGGTAAGGTGGCCAATAGAAATAACAGTCCTCCCAAACCTGTAAGAAGGACCCCGTCTAATAGTCCAAGGAGCCAGAATATAGTGCCCACCGTTAAAGCAAATAAGCCTGGTAGCCGCCAGGCAGATGGAAGAAAACTGTGAATGATAAACCCGCCTATTACCATAGGCATGATCTCGATTAGCCGTATATTCTCTTCGATATGGAACAGTTTGATAGCTACCCCTGCCATGAGCAAGGGTATAAACACCTTGATAAAGTCAAGTATCCGAATGGTCGTATTCGGTGATTCTGCCAAAGTCAGTGCAGATGTACCATCGTGAGATATTACAGTTGTGTTTGCCATCATTATAAAAATCCAGTACGCGTAATGTCTACATTACGATGATCTTGTACAAGTATAGTGCCGTACTTTTACCTACCATCCAATGATTTACGTTATTTATTGATTGTCAAACATTCGTAATTTGTTCATCGGAGTAGAATGCTCGCCAGGCGCCATCGTAATGAGAGAGGCCTTCCTTTATTCGAGCCAAACTATCCGCACTGTATAGGTTACTGCGATTGCGATTTTGCAACGGTTCTGATAATACGGCGGCTTCAGGTATCCAGTTTTGCAACGAAGAACCACTTGATGAAATCATTTCTTCGTACCTCAGTATAGTTAGATGGGATTTACCCACATATTGGCTGAAAATCGCATCCAGTAGTCTGATTTGACGTTGAAGAATATCAGGAATGGCCATCAACTGCTGATGTAAAGGTGGGTCAAGGGTTTGTAGTACGGTGAGCGTACCCTTCGCCACAGGTGCCTGGATGGTATTCCAAGAGGCGACGACAGAGACGGGATTTCGGAGGATGACGGCACAGGGATACT
>JBBQMA010000330.1:0-3579 GCA_038328415.1 Chitinophagales bacterium
GCGAATCAGAAAGAACAGTGAGGTAAACCTGTTTTTCACGGATGCTGCCCAGCATAGTATTGAGGATTTGATCCTGGCTGTTGCGCACATATTGAATAGCAATCTGCCCTATAAACTCCCGGGCCGCATTGGAAAGGATTGCAGCCTGTTCAGGATCTTTATCTTCCACCGTAATGAGTATGCCATCAAATTTGGTTTCCGTCACATTGAAATGTTTGGCAAATCGCAAACGGACGCGTTCTCTTCCTTTGGGATCTTCTTTACTTATAGAATACCGATCAAAAAGTTGGAACGAATCAATCATTTGATCAAAAAACGGCGCGCTGCCGGCAATAGTGAGGATCCGGTCCCTGTCCGCGCCACTGCCAAAATACTCCACAGATTTGCCCTGCGGACCGAAAATATCATCCGGATTATTCATATCCACACTGGCTGCATAAAAGGACGTGGAGGCCTCATAGTAATTGGGCAAGAGTAAGGAGACCAGGGCAGTGAGTACACCGACGGCGAGGGTAAATCTTAGCAGCTTTTTCCTCCATTGAAAGAGTGTGCGTAGAAGACCAAGAAGACTATCATGCGTTGTCATCAATATACTTTGAGGGTCAAAATTAGGAAAACTCTTCAGCGTACCATGCGCGCTTTCAAGATCTCCAGGAATCTTCCAGCTGGTAATAAGCCAAAAAGGATGGCCAAAAGCAGGATCAAAGAGAATATAGCGGTAAAATTATATTGCCAAAGGATATCTTCTGGCATGGGTATAACAAGAAACAGCAAACTCGTCCCTGAAAAGGCCATAATTCTAAAAAATAATGCGCCTGACCATTGAATTTGCGTCTTTCGAAAAGCCAGCACAATCATACCTGCCGCAACGGCCACCTGACTGATCAGGGCAGCTATTGCGGCACCGGTAATTCCCATCTGCGGTATCAGCACCATTAGGAGAATGAGGTTCAAAACCACCGTTGCGGCAAGGACGATGTTCATCTGTTTCAAATGACACGCGGCGGTCAGGACGGTCGAAAAGATGTACATCATGCAGACGGGAATGAATACCCAGGACAATATGCGAAGTGCCATCACCGCATCGGCTGTCGGCTGATCATATAGCCAATAGATCCATTCACCCGCATAACGGGACATGGCCACTGCCGTGGCGATGCTTCCTGCTACTAGTAGCCGGGTCGTTAACTCAATTATGGGATGAATGGCCTCCTTGCGACTGAGCATAGTGGCTAACATCGGCAGTAGCAGGGCCCCGAAAAGAAAGGCAAAGTTGTTCAGTGCATCAAGCAGTCGGAAGGCCATATAATACTCCCCTGCCCTGACCTCCCCATCTGGCAACAAACGCTCCAGGAGAAAGGTATCCATCCGGTTATAACTGGTCATTAATAAGACAACCAGTGCAAAGGGCAAACTTTTTCGCAACAGGGGTTTAATCTGATGCAACGAGGGCAACCCTTCCCAGCGCAGTGCATTTCCTCTCAGGAAAATACGGGCCAACAAAATGGAAAACACGAACGAGGCTGTATGGATCCACACAAAGGTTTGAATGGTAAACGACTCTCGTATTCCAGGCGTGTACAGCATCACCCCTCCTAAAATCAACATCCAAACCTTATCCGAGATAGAAAGCAGGCTATCCTTTCGGTAGAGTCCCAGGCCAGAAACATTGGAACGGAGGAACATTAACCAGGATAACAAGACATGATTGCATGCGATATGGATCAAAAGAGCCCACACCGCAGGATCATAACCTACCAGATAAGCCGCAAGCAAACAAATGATCAGGTAGACAAGCCCCAGTCCTATTTTGAGCCCGCTGAGAAGGGGGTAACGCTCGCGCAATAAGTTGCGATCCGCTGAAATAGCCTGATTATTAAATTGCTGGATACCGGGATCATTGATGATCTGCAGAATGTACGTCATACTGAACAGCGCAGCAAACAGACCAAATTCACCGGCTCCGACCGTATTCTGCACTTTCATGTCAATGCCGAAAATGTAGAGCGGCTTGATGACCAGATTGACGGCGACAAGAAACAGGATATTGATGAGGAACTCACGCCTCATCGAACAAAGAGGTTGTATTTAAGAATGCAGTAAATCGCCCTTACGCCATCTTTCCAACCGATTTTTTTGCCATCAGCATACGAACGGCCGTAATAGGAAATGCCAACCTCATAAATCCGGATGTTTGGAATACGGGAAATACGGGCAGTAACCTCCGGCTCGAAGCCAAACCGTTTTTCACGAAGCGGTAGGGATTGAATGATTTCCCGACGGAACAGTTTGTAACATGTCTCCATATCCGTCAGATTGAGATTAGTCATCACATTGGACAGGAAAGTGAGAAACTGATTGCCTATGGAGTGCCAGAAAAATAGAATCCGATGGGGCCTGCCGCCCATAAATCGCGACCCATACACCACATCGGCCACCCCCTCCAGCATGGGTTTTAACAATATAGGATATTCGCGAGGATCATATTCCAGATCAGCATCCTGGATCAGAATATAATCACCGGTTGCTCTTTGAATACCCGTGTGCAGCGCGGCCCCTTTACCCTTATTGACTTCATGTGCCTGATAAATGATGGGAAAATCAGGGTATTGGTCCATATACCGACGGATAGCAGCCTCCGTATCATCCGTAGAACAATCATTCGTGATAATAACCTCCAGATGAATGCCCTCCGGCAAAGGCGCGACACGCACCTTGCCTAGAATAAGGTGAATGGTTCGCCCTTCATTATAGGCAGGAATAATAATGGATAAGATGCCGGACATAAAAACGATTCAGAAACAATGAATAAAGGTAAGGCAATTTTATACAGGCATACAAATTATCCAATGGGCCTGAAGGCTTTATGCAGTGCTATGCGGACCTGAATAATAGCTGTTATTTCATCTTTTCGCTGGAGAATAACTGGTGGAAGATCTCCCAGGGGTCGGGCATTTTGAAGTTGGCGCAACCAAAAGCCCAGATGACCATGCCAGCAAAATGCCAGCAAAAAATCGGGATGACGTGCTGCTTCAAAGGCGACGATGGGCTTGGCTTGTAGCGCTTGAAGTACATCCCCTGTAAGCGCCTCAGACCAGAAGTGGGTACGGCAACATAACAGGCGCCCGGCCAGACCAAGCACATCAAAATTGTATCGCACTTCATGGATATGGTTGCTCAATTCAGCACTCAGGACAGAATGGGTCAGATACCGCGCCAACACAGACTCGTCGCAATCACAGGATATTTCAGGGTGAGTTAGCCGGTGGCTGAGCCAGGCCCGTATGCCTTGGGGATGAGGGTAGCCCAGCAGTTGATTATAAATTGCCGTCATCCACATCTCGGCCATCGGGGAGGCAAAAGCGACAGCTATAAATGAGGGACCATCCAACTGCACCCAGGAGGCGACGGTTTCTGTAGACAGGACAGACAATAGGGACATAAATGCACCGGTTCTGCCATTGGAACTGCCTTTGTCGACGGTAATAAAATTGCCCCAATCCGGACCTGGTGGAGGGAGTTCCACCTCCAATTGACCATTTTTTAATTGAATCAATGGCCGAAGAATTAGTTCTGTCT
>JBBQMA010000331.1:0-3561 GCA_038328415.1 Chitinophagales bacterium
GTGCTGGGGGCGAGCTGTTCGAGAACGATCCTTATTTAAAAATGCGATGTAATTCTAAATCTTAAATAGGGGTAGTTTTTGATAATAAGGGTTTTGAGCATACAATACATTGATTATCAGTAAAGATTATTCCAAATTTTAAATATTTTGGACAGCAGTGATTCATCTAATAGTAATAAAACATAAATGTTTGAGCCAATTATCTAGATTAATCACAATACGGTGACCCTTACCTTTTTTTCCTTTAATTTCTGATTATTGATTAGTGGGATAAGATCCTCAACAGCTGCTTCCGGAACAGAAACAAAAGCACAATCTTGTTTAATCTCAATGGCACCCAGCTCATCGCTTTTCAGTTTTCCTTGCTTGAAAAAAAAACCGGCTATATCAGATTTAGAAATTTTGTCCTTTCTCCCACCCGAAATAAAAAGGGTTGACCATGACCTATTTGCCGGCGGCGGAGATTCAGAAAATATTGCTTCAACTAATGGTGGAATAAAGTCCGGAAGGACTTCCTTTTCCCAGTGCAACACATAGGCCGTTCCATCAGCATGCATTCTTGCAGTACGGCCGTTCCTATGGGTAAATTCATGTTCATGTGCAGGCAAATGATAATGAATGATAAATGAAATCTCAGGCACATCAATCCCGCGGGCTGCCAGGTCGGTCGTCAATAAAATACGCTGCGTACCATTTCTAAATTTTATAAGTGCCCGTTCACGATCTATTTGTTCCATACCACCGTAAAAACAACCGTGGGTAATGCCTTGGTCGGTCAAATAATCACTGACACGCTGAATGGATGTTTTGTAGTTACAAAAAACAATGCCTGATTGATCTGATAATTGATGCAATACCGCCCCGAGTGTTTTTAATTTATCTTTTGCCGGCGAAATAATAGCTTTTATTTTCAATCGGGAACTTTCCCGGTCCAGATAATTAATGGTTGTCGGATTCCGTAATCGTAGAAATTCAGGTATTTCAACTTCATGTGTTGCTGATGTGAGCAACTTGAATTTTACTCTTGGCAATGCCGCCACAATTTCCCGCATATCCAATTCAAATCCCACCTCCAGTGATTTGTCAAATTCATCCAGCACCAGGGTTTTCAGATAGTTAACGGGAAAGGTATTTTTTCGGAGATGATCAGCTACGCGCCCTGGTGTACCTATCAGTATGGCGGGACGATGTTTAATGTCTACCTTATCTTTCGAAAAAGGCCTTCCACCATAAATGGCATTTGCTTTGAACCCTGTACCCATTTCCCGAACGACCTGTTCTATTTGTAAGGCCAATTCTCTTGATGGAACAAGAATTAATACCTGGACCTCTGCACATTTTAGATCCAACGATTCAATAATCGGAATCAGGAATGCCAGTGTCTTACCCGTTCCAGTTGGTGAAAGCAATACACATTCAGGGTTCGAGGGTATTGTGGCTAATGCTTCCGTTTGCATGGGATTGAGTTTCTCAATACCCAGCTTTTGGAGTATTTCCTTTCGGGTTTTCAAGGGACTTGCCATAGTGCAAAGGTATATCAATACAGAGGGCGAATTGCCTAAAAGTATCCGTATGCCCTCAATTCACCAAATTCATTGTACGCGCCAGCCCAATTGTACTAAAATTTTTAACAGCATCCACTGACCGCTGGATGACTTCAGGAAGTCCTTTTCGCTCTTCAGCCGACCAGGGCCCCAATACGTAATTGACTTGTTTGCCGGTTGGGAAGGTGCTTCCAATGCCTATACGCAACCGGGCGTAATCCTGCCTGCCCAATAACTGATCTATACTCTTTAGTCCGTTATGCCCCCCATCCGAACCCTTACCCCTCATTCGGAGTTTGCCAAATGGAATGTTTAGGTCATCAACCAGGACCAGCAGATTTTCTAGTTCCAGGTTTTCCTTCTGCAACCAATAACGAACCGCCTTACCACTCAAATTCATGTAAGTTGTAGGCTTGATGAGTACCAGAATCCGACCTTTGTGTTTGATCCTCGCCACCATAGCCTGGCTTTCAAGCTGAAAAGCAACTCCCGCCTCTCTTGCCAGATCCTCCACAACATCAAACCCGATGTTGTGGCGGGTGCCTTCATATTCGGAACCTATGTTGCCTAATCCGGCTATCAAATATTTCATAGAAGTGTCAACACTTTGTAAAAATGCAAGATTACCAATTTGGTTGCGCGTCAAGGTAGGTGATGCCGCCAAACATACGCATCTGGCGCATGACCCATTGTTGGCGCCGCTGGACAAAAGGACCTGGCTTCTTAACGGAGTAACGCAGCGGACTGGGAAGAACAGCCGCTAAAAGTGCGGCCTCAGGTGGACTAAGTTTTTTTGCCGTTTTTTTAAAATACTGTTTTGCCGCCGCTTCAGCGCCATATACACCGGGCCCAAGCTCCACGATATTCAGATATACCGTCATAATCCGCCGTTTACTCCAAAAAATTTCAATTAATCCTGTAAACCATACTTCCATCCCTTTCCGAACCCATGATCTGCCTGGCCACAGAAATACATTTTTTGCTGTCTGCTGGCTGATGGTACTCGCACCGCGTTTACGTCTGGATCGCTTATTATGGTCTAGCGCTTTTTTAATTGCCCCTAGGTCAAATCCGTTGTGATCTAAAAAATTCTGGTCCTCCGCGCATATCACAGCTAATTTAAAGTGGCTGCTAATTGCAGACCCCGAAACCCAATCCTTCTCTAAAATCAATTCCTTTCCATTGACTAGTTGCTGTCCACTACGAATGATCATCAATGGGGTTATGGGCACAGGTATAACTGCAAATACCAATGTCGTTAGGATACTGGCCACGATGAAAAAACCAACGGACCAAAATAAAAGCACCAGGGCCTTTTTCCAAATAGGCTTTCCTGCCAGTTGTTTTTTAACACTGGACCCAATCCATGATTTCACCTTGTTAAGTCTTACAAATAAGTTTGGTCGGGAAGCGTTTTGTGCTGCGGCTTGGTCCATAGTGCATTGAAATAATCCGAAAGGCAATAACTGAAGGTGGCCAAAATTAAGCGATTATCTCGGCAACGCGTAACCCAAGGAAAGGAATGACAAAACCTACCGGATATCCTAAATATACTTCTTTTGGTTGATGGATCCCTAATGCTAATCGAGCTGTGCCTACCATACCGGCAATAAGCACTGAAAGAAATACCATAGTCATCAAACTAACCTGAAGCGTACCCCATACGGGCAGCGCAAAATTTACTTTAGCATATGGATATTGCAGGTAAAGTATAAGAAAAATAGCCGTCATACCAGCCGTACCAACAGTATGCAGACTTATTTTAAACTGAACATTGATGACAAAGCAGATAAAAATAGCTAACGTACATCCAAGACAAATTGCTGCAAAAACAGGTGGAATGTCCGGGTTAGTCATCATATTACGGGTCATCCAGGCGTAAAAAATGCCCGCAGCTATATAAGGCCCAACCCGCTGCATACGATCGCGCAATTGCATATCATCCACTAGCAGGAGAAATCGCATCATAACAACAGCAATGCCCGGTATCAACAACGTGGTACTGGCTACAATAAAA
>JBBQMA010000332.1:0-3550 GCA_038328415.1 Chitinophagales bacterium
TATTGTGAGTTATAACGGCGCCATGGGGAATAGCTCCGTGAATGAGGTGATCAATTTTTGGGTTTCGCATAATAGTATTACCGACGCTCCGGTTAAGACCTTATTGCCTGATTTGGTGCAGGAAGGCAGTTCGGTCGAACAATCGATTTATGGACCGGGCACAGACAGTGCGGAAGTAAAGCTCCTTCGTATCATAGGGGGCGGACATACCTGGCCCGGCTATTCCGGCTTTTTTGGATTGGGTAATGTCAATCAGGATATTAAGGCTGAAACGGAAATCTGGAATTTTTTCAAACGATTTTCAAGGTCTGAAGCCGTTTCGCAGACGGTCGAGGAGCACCTGAATACCTCCGAATTGTATCCCAATCCCGCAATAAATGAACTCTATTTAACTAATCCGGAAATTCGACACATTCAAATTACGGATGCTTTTGGAAATATTTTATTGGACACCCCATTTTCAAATGGCATTAATTTAAGTAAATTACATAATGGATGGCATGTGCTACAGGGATTTAATGCGAAAGGGGAGCGGATCTATGCCAGTCGATTCCTTAAAATGGACTAATTTAATAAAATTAAATGATTGGTCATTGTGCAATTATATTCATTCTGCGGTTAACAAACTGGCTATGGATTACACCTGCTAAGCTGACGCATTCCTCCCTGCTTTGTTGGCCAACGAAAATCTAACCACTAGCAGAGCGGGCATTAAGCCTATCTTGTGGTCTCTAATGATGCAGGAGATATGACTTTTCAGGATTTAAATTTGAATTCACCCCTGCTTAACGCCCTGGAGGATATGGGCCATGAGCAACCTACCGCTATCCAGTCGGAGGTCTTTCCCGTAGCGATGTCCGGAAAGGATCTCTTCGGTATTGCACAGACGGGCACAGGGAAAACCATAGCTTATTTACTGCCTTGTCTGCGCAAGTGGACGTTCACGAAGGACAAGGCCCCTCAGATACTCATTCTTGTTCCCACCAGAGAGCTGGTCATACAGGTGGTGGAAGTCGCAAAAGCCCTGGCCGCTTACACCTCAATGCGCGTGTCCGGTATTTATGGCGGTGTGAACATGCTCCGGCAAATGGATGTGGTAACAGAGGGATGTGATGTCCTTGTTGCCACTCCGGGCCGACTCCTAGATTTTATTTTCAAGGGATCCATTCGGATGAAATCCATCAAGGTGCTTGTGATCGACGAGGTGGATGAAATGCTCAACCTGGGCTTCCGGCACCAACTGATCAACGTCCTTGACCTGTTGCCACCCAAACGACAAAATCTGCTATTTTCGGCAACATTGACTGAGGATATTGAAGTCCTTGCCTTGCAGTATTTTAATCAGCCAGTCAACCTGACAACGAGTGCCGGACCATTGGCCCAAATAAGGCAACAAGGGTATCCAGTGCCCAATTTTAATACCAAAATTAATTTGCTGGAGTATCTCTTACGCCAGCATCCTGAAATGCAAAAGGTATTGGTTTTTGTCACCACAAAAAAGATGGCCGACCAGATCTACGACCAGATGGTGTTGCGATTAGATGATCCTGTGGGTGTAATGCATTCCAATAAAGCCCAGCAAAATCGATTTAATACGGTCCAGCATTTCCAGGATGGCGATATTCGGGTGCTCATCGCTACAGATATTGTGGCGAGGGGTATTGATGTTTCCTTTGTGAGCCACGTGATCAATTTTGAACTGCCGGAACTGCCGGAACAATACATTCACCGGATCGGCCGTACCGGCAGGGCAGACCAACATGGCGTGGCGATCTGCTTTATCACGGAGGCGGAAAAAGAAAAACAACAGGCCATTGAAGACCTCATGCAAATGGCAATCCCCATGGCGCCTCTGCCTGATGATCTGGATATTTCATCTGTTCTCACCAAGGATGAACAGCCAGTGATCGCCATGAAAAGCGTAAAAGTGAAACTTCCCAAAGCTGGCGAAACCGGTGGCGCTTTCCATGAAAAAAAGGATAAAAATAAAAAGGTCAATAATCCGATCCGCAAGAAGGATAAAATGAAATTAAAATATAAAAAACCGAAGACACGCGGGCAGAAGAAAAAGGGAAGTTAGGTGGGACGTTATGAGTTGTTTTGTTTATGAATTTAAACGCCTGCCTGCGGGTAGGTTTATTCGAAAGTGTGCGGTCTTTCTCACCCACGCCTTCTTAGGTCAGACAAGCTTTAGGGGTAGGTGCTTAGATACTGCCATTCAGCTCCAGGATGAATCGTCATGTGGCGTAAGAAGGGCAGGTTTTACCTTTTTTTAGTTTATGAATTTCAGTCAATAAACTAGAAATTTTCAAACCAAGTTTTGTGTGAATGTTACTATTGTGTCGGTTATGTCGCTGGAATTTTTTCTCAGATCGAGAAAGAAATTCTGCGCATAGCCATAGCTTTGTAAAGGATTTATTTTGATGATATGAGGAAAAAGAACAAGGCTTGGGCTGGCTAAAATAGTGTTGACACAACACTAGAACTCAGAATTTAGAATTCTCCCGCTGTCTATGGTCATGATCTAAGATCATCGTTCCACCTCCACCTTGCTCCGACTATCGCTATCTTTGATTTATGAATAATCGTCCCAAGGTGATCGTCACTGGTGGCGCCGGATATATTGGCTCACACACCGTTGTTGATCTGCAGCGGGCAGGCTACAATGCCCTTATACTGGATGACCTGTCGAATGCACGGCCGGAAGTGCTTGATGGCATCAAGGCGATAACCGGAGAACGCCCTGTTTTTTATAAAATTGACATCGGTGATAAGGATGCCTTGAATGAGGTTTTAGAAATACATGCTGATGCAGTTGGCGTTATTCACTTCGCTGCTTTTAAGGCCGTAGGCGAAAGTGTCGCCGAACCACTGAAGTATTATGCCAACAATGTTGGCGGACTAACCACACTCCTCCAGGCCATGAAAGATAAAGGCATGGACAACCTTATTTTTTCTTCGTCATGCACCGTTTATGGTCAGCCTGTGCATTTGCCGGTGACCGAGGATACACCATTTCAGATGGCACATTCTCCCTATGGAAATACAAAACAAATAGCAGAAGAAATATTGCAGGATGCCTGCCGGGCCGATTTCTTTAAGGGTGTCATTGCGCTGCGTTATTTCAATCCTGTTGGTGCTGATCCAAGTGCATTAATCGGTGAATTACCCATCGGCATACCCAATAATCTGATGCCCTTTATAACCCAGACAGCAATCGGCATTCGAAAAGAATTAAAGGTTTTTGGCCATGATTATTCGACGGCTGACGGCACAGCCATACGCGATTATATTCATGTCGCCGATCTTGCTGTTGCTCACCGAATAGCACTGGAACGATTGATTCAGAAAAAACAAACCACTCCACTTGAAGTGTTTAATATAGGTACCGGCCGGGGATATTCCGTGTTGGAAGTGATCAAAACTTTTGAAAAAGTAACGGGACAATCCCTCCCCTATCGCTTTACAGACCGCCGGCCGGGCGATGTTGAATCAGTTTATGCCGATACAACAAAAGCAAGCTCTGTACTTGGCTGGAAAGCGACCCGCA
>JBBQMA010000333.1:0-3548 GCA_038328415.1 Chitinophagales bacterium
AGGCTTCATGGCCAAGAAGATAGTATGCAGATCCATCTGCAAGACATCGTAGTGGCCGAAAATCGACTTGAATTACCCTTTTCGGCACTGTCGCGCTCCATCACAATACTTACGGCAAAAGAGATAAGTCTCATGCCCGTCATAAGTGTGGCTGAGCTGTTGAATTATGTTTCAGGTGTGGATATCCGGCAACGTGGTGCCCACGGGGTTCAGGCAGACGTAAGCATTCGGGGGGGCACGTTCGACCAAAGCCTGATCCTGCTCAACGGCATTAAGCTTAACGACCCCCAAACGGGCCACCACAGCTTGAACCTGCCGGTAGATATCCAACATATCGAACGAATTGAAATCCTTAAAGGAGCAGGAGCCCGCATATATGGGCAAAATGCATTTGCCGGCGCCATTAATATTGTCACAAAAAAAACAAGCACTCCGAGTTTGCAGGCCAGTATCCGCGCAGGCAGTTTTCAACTGGGGGGCATTTCACTCCATGCTGGATTGCCCGGAAAAAAGGTGAATAACTTTTTTTCCTTTTCGAAAGATTTCTCTCAGGGATACCGGCACAATACCGATTATGACTTGACCAATTTTTTTTACCAGGGGGATATTTCGAGAAAAGAAGGCACCTACAGGTTGTTGGCCGGATTTACAGAAAGGCGCTTTGGCGCAAATGGCTTTTATGCTAACCCCAACTTTGCAGAGCAATACGAAGAAATCCAAACCAGCCTGGTAGCCTTGGACTTCCAGTCTAAAATCGGTCGGTGGATGATCAAACCGCGGATTTACTGGCGACGCAACCAGGACCTTTATCTTTTTGTTCGGAATAATCCTTCCATTTATCGCAATCTCCACATAGGCAATACCACAGGTGCAGAGCTTAATGCAAGCCATACGAATAACTGGGGCATTACCGGTGCCGGGCTGGAGGCGGCACGTGTCAGTCTGAGCAGCAATAATCTGGGTCAGCACCAGCGAACTATTCTTTCGGCTTTTTTAGAACACCGATTCAGCTTTTTTGATAATCGTTTGGATTTGACACCAGGGATGTCGTTCAATTACTTTAGTGATTTTGGCACCAGGGTCTTCCCTGGCTTTGATGCTGGCTTGAATATCACTCGAAAATGGAAGCTCTTTGTAAATGCAGGAAACACCTATCGTGTACCCACCTTCACAGATCTCTATTACAGCGACCCTGCCAATGACGGCAATCCTGACCTTGAACCAGAATCCGCCTTTTCCTGGGAATCAGGTGTCAAGTATCAGTCAGCTTTCTTACAAATCGAGGCCGCCTGGTTTTCGAGAATGGGACGCGATCTCATCGACTGGACCAGAGAAGCCGATAGCCTGAAATGGCAGCCCCGCAATTTTCAGAATCTGGATATGTCAGGACTGGATTGTTCCGTGCAAATCCTTTTTGGCGACAAAAGTCCTCTTAGAAGTTTACGCTTAGGTTATACATTAATCGAAGCTAATGTGCTTCAGAGTGAATTTACCTTGTCTCGCTATGCGCTGAATCATCTTCGCCATCAAATAGTGGGTGGAATAACAGTAGGTCGCGGACCAATTTCACTCAATCTTCAAGGACGTTATAATGAACGATTCGAACTGGAGGATTTCACATTGTTTGATGCCCGCCTGGCTTACCAATACAAAATGCTCTCGCTTTTTGTAGAAGCGACCAATTTGACCGATCAAAAATACACAGGTGCAAATTTGGTACCTATGCCTGGTCGATGGGTACGCGGCGGATTGACCTATAATCTTCTTTAATTCGCAAAGTGAGCTGCCTTGATATTGTTTCGTTGTTTCGTTGTTTCGAAATAACGCCTTAACGAAATAACCTACCTTCAGGCATGCACCTTAACATCATCTGGACCGGTCGCTGTAATCCAGTTTCATGAGTATGCCGAGGAGAATAGTGAAAAATAATAACGACGAGCCTCCGTAACTGATAAATGGTAATGGGATCCCAATGACCGGCGCCAAACCAATCGTCATTCCGATATTAATGGTGTAATGGAGAAAAAACATTCCTGCCAAACCATAAGCGTAATAACGTCCAAATTCCGTTCGCTGCCGCTCTCCAATTTGAATGATCCTCAACACCAGCATCATATAGAGAATTATCACACCGAAAGTGCCTATAAATCCCTGTTCCTCCCCAATGGAACAAAAAATAAAGTCCGTAGTCTGCTCCGGCACATAATGCAGTTTGGTGATATTCCCTTCAAGAAAACCCTTCCCTTCCAATCCTCCTGAAGAAATGGCTAATTTGGCTTGTAAGACATTATAAAGTGAACCCCGCGGATCACATTTTTCAGGATTTAGCCAGACATTGATCCGCTCTTGCTGATGAGGCAACAATAGATTATTAAATATAAAAAAAGAAGAATAGGAAAGCAGGCTGCTCAGCATCATAAACAAAAGGACCAGACTTACTATCCGCTGTCTACCCTGGCGCCAGGCTAAAATGCCAAAAAGTAAAAAAAAGCTGCACAACAAAAGGGTCATCACCAAAAGCAATTCCTCCCTATACCCTAAAAATGAAAGAAAGGCAAGCAAGACAATGGCGCCTATCCAAAAGCGCTTTTTATCAAAGCTGAGAATGACGGTCGTCAAACTGATAAAGAGAATACCGTATAGCCACAACTGGATATCCAGGATGAGCGGCATTAAAAAAGAAAGTATAACTATTACCCCCAATATGAGATAACTAAAGGATAATCCTGCCCTAAACATAGGCAATAGGAATGCAATGAAAATGAGCGCACTTCCAGCATCCGGTTGTAAAAGAATTAATAAAACAGGTAAAAGTAAAATGAGTACTCCCGCGCCCTGGTAGCGAAATTGCCGGATATCCGTTCTGAAATTACTTAAGAATGAAGATACTAATAACAGAGTGCCTAATTTGGCAAATTCTGCAGGTTGAAAGGAAAAGATACCTATTGAAAACCATGCTCGTGCACCTTTAATTTCGGAGCCAAGGAACAGCACCAAAATAAGTCCGACTATAGATACCAAATAGATAGGAATAGAAAATGTTTTCCAAAATTCAGAAGAGATGGTAAGTAAAAAAAGTAGAGCGACTATCGATACCCCCGTAAATAACAATTGTCGGCCAAGTGGTGATTGTAAATCAAAAATATCCGGTGTCTGACCAGGCGCGTGACTGGAGGAATAAATCATTAACAGCCCAATGATAACCAGGTTCAGATAAAGGATCAGCAGGAGTCCGTCAAACTGTTTTCGTTTAGTCTGTAACATGGCCCTAATCGCTCAGCTCACTTAATCGCACTTTGTCCCGGACCAGATAAGCTCCCGGATAATCCTTTTTCAACTGATATAAAATGGATTCTGCACCACTTTTTTGGTGATAAGCACCTACTTGCAGTTTATAATACGGTGCTGAATAGGTATTGATGATGTTAAACCAGGAATACTTTCGTTTAAAGCTTGCCTTAGCAGACTCCATCTGCCTGCGGTCAACCGTCGCGGCAATCTGGATACGCCAAACATCAATCTTGCGGGATGGAT
Source organism: Chitinophagales bacterium (assembly GCA_038328415.1). Taxonomy (GTDB): domain Bacteria; phylum Bacteroidota; class Bacteroidia; order Chitinophagales; family Saprospiraceae; genus JAGNXB01. Next base: position 3,535 of record JBBQMA010000333.1, read on the forward strand.
CGCGATTAGCCTGT
>JBBQMA010000334.1:0-3547 GCA_038328415.1 Chitinophagales bacterium
GAGACATGCAGATTGAAGACGAATGATGTCGCTGAGCGTACGGCGTTCTCCCAGGTAATGATCATACCGGTGTAGTCGATCCCCTATTTTCGCTATCAGCAATTGTTTGGTGGGATCATCCAAAAGTCCATCATGCATGGATAGCTTCATGTTTCGGTTTGCCAAAGCGATGATGACTCTATCCACCACGGGCTGCCGGAATGGCTCGATGAGGTCGAATATCAGTGTAGGCTCTGAAGGCCTTGGAGTGTGTATATATGATATTTGCGGATTGAGCCGTGCCCGGTTTACTGATTCAAATATACGGCTATAGAGGATTGCGTAGCCATAGTTAAGCATGCTGTTGACCAGGTCCCTTGCCCCTTTTCTTTCCCTGGTGGTAAATCCGGTTTCCTCTGCGATTAGGATCCGAACGATATCCCACCACGCAGCCGCTACCTGGGATTCAATAGCAATTAGCGCTTGTCGCAATGAAGCTATCTCTGTGTAGGTTACTTTTTCCAACTCCTCCAAAGCACGGTGAATGATTTCAGTAGCCTGCGTTTTCGTATCAGAAAATTCGATGTCCGCTGCAGTGTGATGCTTTCCATAATAACGAATCATATTGAGCTGATTGCGCAGTTTAGCCCGGCACAGTGCAGTAGCAATATGCAAAAGCCGATCGCTTTGCACTAAGGATTCAAGCTGTTTCATCCAAAGCGCTGCATCTGTGGTATCCGGTGAGAGAATTTGTGCTACCGGATATCCCTTATAGTCTGGGAATGTGACAGGGATTTTGTTTTTTGCACAATGATGAATCAGATGCACTGACAAGCTACAAGATGGGTTCAGAATGGTGATGTGTTGAAGGTGAGCTGTATGTATGGACTGGATGAGTTTCCCCTTTTCTTTCACCGTGATCTTCCCTTTGGATACTCCAAGGGAACGGCCGAATCCGTTGACAATAATCTCGCTGTTCTCAATGGCTTTTCGCTCGTATTCTCTTTTTCGCTTGCTTACGGCTTTGTCAGCTTGATCGACGATCTGGGCTTTTACGGCGTTAAGGGCTACATCTGCCAGTTGGCGAAGTGTGTCCAACCGATGGCTCCGGTAGGTCGGCGTGATAAAATCAAGATCACCAAGAAGTTGGACTGCGGCTTTTTTACTACTAACTTTTTGAGATTTGAGCCAGTCGGTAGTGATCGTTTTGATGTGCTCGTCCACAGGAAACAGGTATTGCTCAGGCAGCAGGCGCGCATAATATTGTTGGATACCATCTACAGCCTGGAGCCATTTTCTTCCAAACCGTCCTTCCTTTTTGAGGGCATCAGATAACTTGAGTTTAAGTTTTTCGGTCTTTTCCAGAGTAATTGTTACATCCAGAGTCGTCAGCCACAGTCCGAGAAATTTAAATCCGGAATCAGTATGACGCACATCAGATCCTTCATTGAGTCGTAGGTGAAGTTGATGATTGATATATTGCTCTGTGGATTTTAGTATCTGTTGAGCCGACTCTTCTGTATGACAGAGTATAATGAAGTCATCCGCATATCTTACATATCCCACACCAAGGTCATTCATGCGTTGGTCCAAAGGATGTAGATATAGGTTGGCCATTAGGGGAGAGAGCACAGCACCCTGCGGGACACCGGCCACACGGTCGGTCCAATGTTGAGAGGAATGGACATAACCCATTTTGCAAAACATAACAATCAACTCCAGGCAGTAGGGATCGGGCACGAAAGGTTTTAGCCGCTTAAAGAGTATATCGTGCGGAATAGAATCAAAGTATTGATCAATATCGCATTTGGCAAGCCATGTTCTTTTTTCTGTCCGGATGAAATGCCTTACCCTGTTTACCGCTTTGATGGCACCTCTACCTGGGCGATAAGCATAGCTGGTATCGGCGAAGTAATTTTCAAGACCGGGTTCAATATTGGAGCGGATAGCTTGTTGGACAATCTTATCCACCACAGCAGAAAGACCAAGTGTTCTTTTTTCTCCTTTTGACTTAGGTATTTGAATGCTTAGATAGGGCACCGGTAGATAAGTATGACTTGCAAGACTGTCAACAAGCTTTTTGAGGTTTTGGGTTTCATGTTCTCCAAAGGAGAGGACTGATTGTCCGTCTGCTCCGCCGGAAGAACCTTTGGCGGCTACATGCTTCCATGCTTGTTGAAGATTAGAGAAGGAAAAAATTGGGTGTGATCGGGACATATTCAATGCGGCTCATGTTAACATATATTTTCCGCTGCCAAAGGCCGTGTCTCGCCCGGCGTGAAGGTATTGTCCAAAACGAAGCAAGGGAAGCCAATGGTAAAAATTGCCCAGATAGGTGCAATGACCAACCCATCCGGGAAGGAAGTGACCAGCACAGTTGTTGGATTTGCGAAGAATTTTAGCCCGTTGGACATGCCATTCGACCGGATACCAGGATTCCCGTTCGCTATCACCTGCCGGCAGCACCATGGCTGCGGCATCGGAAATCTTATCTGTATAAAGCGCATTAAGGATAAAGGCCCGATTCCAAAGACGCTCTACTAAGAGTGGAAGGGAAGGCACTTCAGCAAGCATGCTGTGCCCAGTTGCACCTGATACCTGAAGTGACATGGGTGTGAGGTACTCAATGGTTAAACGCTGCAATGAATCCCCTGGATTGAAGAAGAAGGACAAGGAAGATCCCTCGACCATTTCTACTATTTGAAATTTAGATTTTTTCGGTCCAATTCCATCCTGAGCCATGCGTGCCACCGCATTCCTTACGGCAGTCATTTCCAGTGCTGCGCGACCGATCAGGGTAATGTGAAACGCTATAAAATATTGCCGTTGACTATTATCCAGAGGGATTGGACAAAGAATGTACGGCCGAGGGGGATCCTCCGGCAGCACTTCATTTAGGGGATGGTTTTCTGGTGTTTTTGGTTTGAATAACCGAAGGAATACCTCTGGATCTGTGGCCTCCAACGCCCGACCAAAGGCCCCCCTCAAGGAACTTGCCGGATATCCATACATCGCGTGATCGGAGTCACATTGGAGGAGTATCTGCAATGGCACCAGTTCAAGTCCGTTTAAATTAGAAAAATCGGGGTATAGCATTTAATCAGAATTTTAGTAAAATGGAGCGACCACGTTTGACGGCATGATAAAGCACTAGACCTGTTAATAGGTCATAATGGGCTCACAATGGATCCATTGGTGCAGATACCTCATTCAATAAGATACTTCTATCCACTAACCATAATATCATGGGTTGCCCCATCATTTATGCCATAGGTCGCTGTAACGGGTGTACCTCTCTCCTCATCAACAGAATTTCTCAAATAGATGTCCCAGACGCTGTCACCGCGAAAAGAGTTAAATTGAAATATAACCAGCCCAGTCTGCGCATCGGAGTTGCCGGAATCGGTATACTTGTAATCGGTAATGATATCTATGTGACGGGCCACAGGTTGTCCATTTTGGACCACTCGGAATCTTACTTGTGCCTGTTGGGGTTCACTTACGGAAATAAATTCTTCTTCTTTATTTAGTCCGGATAACTTATTGCGATAGAAGGCCTCGTGGATAT
>JBBQMA010000335.1:0-3505 GCA_038328415.1 Chitinophagales bacterium
GGACACAAGGTAGAGGTCTTTTTCCTTATTATGAATACGGATTAGCATTGAATGTGTACTTGAGTAAGTCATGGGGTTTTCAGTTGGTTGCCCTTATGCCTTATCACGCCCATTTTAAAAACTTCCCTCATCGACCAGAGAGTGGGGTTATGAAACTAATTTACAAGATATGAATTTCAGGTTTGTTTTGTTGAGTATTGTCCTGGTATCAAGCTTAAATGTGCTCAAGGGACAAGATGATTCCAGGTGGGAGTTAGGTGGATATTACACATATCTGAGCAATAGAATTGATCCCGACAATTTAAATCTTCGACTTGGGGAGCATTTTTTAAATGTGCATGGCCGGTATCGATTTGCGAAACGTTGGAAAGCCGGGGTGGAACTATTAGGTATAACTATTAGCGGGAGCAATTTGCTGGATAATCCTTATACTATTATTGGGACGTATATTGACTGGATATTGATCAATGGCGATAAAGCCAAACTGAATATTAGAGGAGGCTTGAGTACGGGCAATATTCTTTTTGTCGGTGATGAGCTCCCTCGAAAGCAATGGGTTATAAACAGGATAATCGGGACAACTCTGGATATTAAACTGAACAGGGTGTTTTACCTTCAGTTTGGGTATTTTAATCACTTTCCTTTGAATAATATAAAGTTTAAATATGGCATTGCTCAGCCGGTCCTGGGGGTTTATGTGAAATTGTAACTTTTTACTACAAAATTTACGTTAAGGCCTTTGCGATTATTCCTTTTGTTGAAGCGTTTTTTATTAACTATCCACAGTCAATGCATTATTGCCCTATACTTCTTTACGGATTCGGTATCCTCTTCAGTTTACCTCTCAACGCCCAACAATTCCCATCTTGGGAAGCTGGTATGTATTACATTTTCAAGGTGGATCAAGAATTTATAGACAATGACGGCGCAGCCTTAAATTTACAAGGACATTTTTTTAATATCAATGGAAGGATTCAAATTGCCAAGCGTTGGAAAATAGGTGTTGAAGCCATGATGGCAAGATTTGGTGGAACACACCAATTGGATAATCCTTATAGTTTGGCAGGAATACACACTGATTATGCACTTATTCATGGCAGCAAAGCCCAGTTTAATATCCGGGCTGGTGTCAGCGTTTCGAATATGTTTTTTGTGGGCACTAATCTGCCTCGGAAGGTATGGGAAATTAACCGGATTCTAGGTGGAAGTCTGGACATGCGTCTGTCAAAACATGTTTATCTGCAAGCAGGTTATTGTTACCATATGCCACTGCGACAAATAAATTTTAAGCGTCCCCTGACACAGCCCATTTTGGGGATCGTTTATCGCTTTTAGTCCTTGGATAATGGGTTTTATTTGTTTAGGCGCCTTTATTTTATCAAAGTTACCTTTTATAGGCTTTGATTATCTTATCAATGTAGGACTAAAAATTGTTGAGTACATTTTATTTGAAAGGGTTCACTGATATCATTCAATAATTCCCTTTCAATAATAGGTTTTTATCGTCCTTATATACCGCATACTCAAACCCAGCTTTAGTCGAAAAAGAACCGTACTCGCAGGCCTTATTAATCGCTAAAAAAGCAACAAAAAGGTCCGGTTTATCCGGGTTGTTCTTTTTGATGCGCCGGATGGCTTCTTCACATGCTTTTTGCGGCGACAAGCCATTGCGCATGAGTTCCACAATCAGGAAGGCGCCACAGATCCGGATCACTTCTTCTCCGGTGCCCGTAGAGGTAGCTCCGCCAACTTCATTGTCAACATATAATCCGGCTCCGATGATAGGGGAGTCGCCCACCCTGCCGGGCACCTTAAATGCCCAACCGGAGGTCGTGCATGCTCCGGACAGATTTCCTTGCTGATCAATGGCTAACATACCGATCGTGTCATGATTGCTGATGTCTGTGCTAAACGCTTTCCACTTCGGATTGTCGGCCTTCCATTGTTTCCAGGCTTTTTTGGCATTTGGTGTGAGCAGATTTTCCTTTGGGAAGCCCAGGCTTCGGGCAAACAGACTCGCTTTATTTCCGACCAAAAAAACGTGGGGGGTCCGCTCCATCACGGCACGTGCCACAGAAATGGGATGTAAGGTTTTTTCAAGACAGGCTACTGCGCCGCAATGACCGTATTCATCCATGATGGAGGCGTCCAGTGTGACATCACCATCAGCATCCGGGAACCCGCCACGTCCTACCGATGTGATGGTGGGATCAGCCTCCGGAATTTTCACACCTTCCTCTACGGCATCCAAGGCTCGGCCACCCTTTAGCAGCACTTCCATAGCTACTTCATTGGCCGGAATGCCAAAGTCCCAGGTGCTGATGACCATGGGGCCGGTTGCCTTTTTAATAGGCAGGGTAAGAGCGTCTGATTTTGCTCCGCTCAGCATAACGCCTGCTGAGGCAAGCACACCTGTTTTGATAAATTTTCTACGGGAGGCCATTTGACATTTGTTAGGGTCTGTAAGGTCGGAATTTTAATGAAAGTGATTTTGTAGAATGCACAGCGTGGATTAAATGTCGCACAAATTCCTTCGGTTTACTCAACGAATTTCAACTTCGTCCAGAAACAACCATGCAGGATATCCCGCACCCGGATAGCCTTGGGGTATCTCGCCGGGATGGTTGACTGCCAGCCTAATAAAACGAGTTTCTACAGGCGTTGAACATTCAAAATAATTACGTCCGCCCTTGGGAGATCTATTCAATAATAAGGAGGGTGTGTTTTGATTTGCGAATGTTTTTCCATCGACACTTGATGCGACTGTAATTGCCTTTGGTAAATGGATCCAGCTATGTGTTTCATTTAGCGCGCCGATACGGACGTTGTTTACTTTTTGCACAGCGCCTAGATCAATGGTAATCGTGACACTTTTTTGCCACCCCAACCATTCGGTATTCACACGTTTGTCAGCTGCAGAAATACCATCCACCAGGGTGAATGCTCCGCCATCACTATAGCGTTCATGCGGCGGTGTATCCAGTGTGATTGATCTAGCTGTGGCCTTGTTGAATCGGAAGGACCTAGAACTTACCGGAAATTCAACTACGGATCCATGATTTGCCGGTAATAGCCGAGCGTTGACATCGCTGTCAGCGTCAATATCAACCCATTGATTGGAAGTCGTATTAACGATTTGGTCCCCACTTGTCCATGAAATATCCATCGGTTTGCCCTTTAATGGCGCTTTGGCTTGCACCCGTATCCGGCCCGCTTTATCTCCCCGTATGGGCACAAGTTGCACCTGATAGAGGCTTTTTGAATAATTAACCTGCTGGACGTCAAGCCGGGCGAATTCATTTTCCAGGCGTACCAAAAAGTCTGTTTCATTACGCTTTTCTTTTGGGCTCCAAAGGACTTCTGATAGCGCAATCATTCGGGGGACGGCCATGTATTCCACATGATCTTCATCGAGGATATATTCTGTCCATACATTACCCTGTGCACCCAGGATGAATTGCGACTCTGTCGGCGTGAGTTCCAAAGGCACAGGCTCATAGTTATA
>JBBQMA010000336.1:0-3498 GCA_038328415.1 Chitinophagales bacterium
GTAGTGGTCACATCCAGCCCGGAGGAGGCATAATAAGCAGTTGCTGAGGTGTTACTACTTGCTGCATTTTGGGTTTCAGGCTTCACATACAATGCCCGCCAGCTATCGCCACCATCGGTCGAAACATGGGAAAATCCGTCCGTTACTACGACCGTTTCAGGATTAGTTGAAGCTACATCCAGGCCCAGGCCCAGATAGGCCCATTCTATCCAGTAGGCACCGGCATAACCGCCCCATCCGGTGGAAATATTTTGATTAAAATCAGATTTAAATATATTGGACCAGGTCAGACCGCCATCTACAGATTTAAATACACCGGCCATTCCCAGCGTATCCCGGCCCACCGCATAGACAATGTTTATATGATCGTGCGCGGCATCAAGAAGTCGAAAATGTAGGCCGCCAGCCTCATTTACGATCAATGGCTGGAATGCTGCACCAGCCTGGTAATCGAGGCGATATGCACCGATGATCTCGTCGTCCTGATCGATGATCTCCTGCCAGGCATCCAGGGATGAAGCGGGCGCTGCCACGATGTAAAGACGCGTAATCGTTCCATCAGTTGCTCCGCAGAGGTGGAATATACCAGAACCTTCAGGTAATCCCGAAAAATCTTCCAGTACAAAACTCATCCCGTTGTCATGGGATACTAAAAGGCCATGATTGGTCCCTACATAGATATCCGTCCCATCCCAGAATACACCTGCCAACCAAAGCCGTTCATCAGCCGGCTGAAAAACGGCCTGAAATGTACCGCCTCCATCCGGAGAGTAAAAGAGTTGATTGTATTCATTGAAGACCATTCGTCCGGTGTGGTCCGGGTCTACCTCCAACCGATGGATGCCCGTTCCAGTTGGGTCAGGGATACGCTGCCATTTTTTTCCACCGTCATTACTTTTATGCAATTCGCCCCTGAACAAAGGCGATTCCTCGTTGGTCAATGACCGGCCGACGCTATACATGGCATCGGCGTTAGTCGTGAATTGAACCTTGCCCTTAACCGTGCTGACCAGCTCAGTAAAAGGCAACAGTTCAAACTGGGCACCTCCGTTATGTGTCCTGTAAACACCTCCCATATCACAAACAATAAAGAAATCCTGCTCCTGGTGCGGGTTGATGGAGGGAGAATACATGTACCCACCTCCGCCAGGTCCGGATGGTGTGAACATTTGAGGCTGGGCCTGCACCGCGGAAAAGATAAAACTGACAAAAGTACTTAGCAGTAAAAATGATTTCATTGACAACCGGTTTTAAATCCAAAAATAAGCGGATCTTTTGATTGAGACGGTCGCAGATTTACACGTCACATTGTTTGGCGCTTTACTTCGACGGCAAGCAAGCCGCCTACCGAATATTCAAGGAGAATCAACGGCAAACACGCTGACGCGCTAAGGAAATGAAATAGGGCTCATCATGACGGAAGAGTTGTTCGTTGATCGTTTTTTGAAAAAGCCCTAAGCCTAAACGAACAGCCTCAAAACCACGTTTAGCGGGGTAATTGCCCTAAACCAGCCTGTTTCATAACGGTAGGCAGGCTTCTAAACGCTAAACATTTCAACATTTCAACGCTTCAACAAATAACCAGGACCCCTAAACCCTAAACTTCTAAACGCTAAACATTTCAACGTTTCAACAAATAACCTCATAACCTCATAACCTCCCAACTCATGACCTTCACGTATCCTGTTTATCTTGCGGCATGGAAACCACAGTACTTCACACCCTATTTCGCAGATGTGTCTCTGCACAGATTGATAGCCGAGTATGTAAACAAGGAGATATGTTCTTTGCCCTGCACGGGACATCAGACGGCAATGCCTATGCGCTGGATGCGCTAGCCAAAGGTGCCGCATTTGCCGTGGTAGATGATCAGGTACTTGCCGCCACCGATCGCTGCATTTGGGTTCCGGATACCCTAAAGGCTTTGCAAGAGCTGGCACGTTTCCATCGCCGATTCTTGGGAATGCCCGTTATCGCCTTGACGGGGTCGAACGGCAAAACAACAACCAAGGAGCTCCTGGCCCTCGTCTTGGCTAAACGATTTAAGGTTCATGCTACCGGGGGTAATTATAATAATCATATCGGCGTGCCTCTAACCCTGCTTGCAATTCCACAGGGAACCGAAATGGCGATCATTGAAATGGGAGCCAACGCACAGGGCGAGATAGCCGGTCTTTGTGCTATCGCCGAACCGGATTTTGGGATGATTACAAATATAGGGAAAGCCCATCTGCTCGGATTTGGCGGCGAAGAAGGGGTTCGGAAAGGGAAAGGGGAAATGTATGACCATCTGAAAGCACATCGCACACATATCTTCTTCCTGGCAAGCGAGAAATGGCTTTCGGATATGGTGGGCGAATATCACAATGCCACACGGGCACAAATCGGAGTGGCGGACCAGCCAGGCACCTATGAGATCCTGGAGGATCTGCCCTCGATTTCCATCGCTTACAAAGATGTCATGTTCCAGGATTGGCGGGTTACCTCTTCGCTCTTCGGCAAACACAACGCTAAAAATATCATTACCGCACTTATGGTTGGCCGTCACTTCAGGGTGCCCGATAAGGACATGGCCGACGCTATCGCAGGTTATATCCCTTCAAATAACCGGAGTCAGATCGTTGAAAGCGGCAGCAACCGAGTGGTCATGGATGCCTACAATGCCAATCCTTCCAGCATGAAGGAAATGCTCACCAGCTTCAAAGACATGAAAGGTGATCATAAAATGGTCATCCTGGGTGATATGGGCGAACTGGACCATACGGCCCAGATGGAACACCAAGAGGTGGTGAACCAACTTCGCGACATCCCTGATATGCAGGTCGTTCTGGTTGGCAGCTTGTTTGATAACACCAAACGGCCTGATGACTGGCAGTGGTTCCCAGACGCTTCCGCTACCAGACAATGGCTGATGGCCCAGCATCTGGAAAATCACCTTATTCTTGTCAAAGGTTCACGTAGCCAGACATTGGAGCAGGCAGTTGATTTCCTGATCGAAAAGTAGGTGTTATGCATCCACAAAATGTTGTTGAATTTGTGAAAACTAACTGTGGAATGGTTGAAATCAAAAGGAATAGTTGCGTATTCACAAACCGTCCTCAAACTGCTCGCCCCCAGATACGTAGCTGATTCGCCTATGCCAAGGCTTGGGCCGGCCAAAATAGTATTAACACAACGCAAGGATTACGATCCCAAAAGGAATGGTCTTAGGCTTATTGCAATGCATCACTACTGTCTAAAATATTTAGAATTTGGAATAATCTTTAGTGATAATCAATGTTTTGTATGATCAAAACCCTTATTATCAAAAACTACCCCTATTTAAGATTTAGAATTTAATCGCATTTTTAAATAAGGACCGTTCTCGAACAGCTCGCCCCCAGCACGTAGCTGATTCGCCTTCGCCAAGGCTTCGGCGACCAATGCCCACAGGGGGCACCTTTTTATGTGTGAGCTCACATACCCCGTAGGGGCGAATGTCCAGTGGACATTCGGTGA
>JBBQMA010000337.1:0-3495 GCA_038328415.1 Chitinophagales bacterium
TTCGTGGAATTTTATGAACGGCGTGACCTAACTCCTAATGAAAAATCCTCAAAGGGGATAAAAGGACTCCAACTGGAGATGGACATTGAGATGACTGAAGATGCTCTGGTACAGATTATTTTTGATGAGCGATCTGGTGATATCCTTCGTGGATATGGAAGGGGTAATATTAGACTGGATATACCCAGATCGGGCTCACTTAAAATGTATGGAAGCTATGTCATTGACAGGGGAGACTATTTGTTCACTTTCCAAAGCCTGGTAAACAAATCTTTTGCTGTTGAGCGAGGTGGCACCATTCAATGGAGTGGGGACCCTTTTGATGCACAGATTAACATCAAGACCATCTACGTCATCTCTAGTGCACCGGTAAATAATCTCATTGCCGATTATCTGGAAAATGGCTCTCCGGGGCTGGAGCAGACCGCGCGAAGTCCGACTGAGGTTCACCTACTTATGAACCTTACTGGTAAATTGCTTCAGCCAGATATTGCTTTTGATTTTGCATTTCCACGACTTTTTGGTGAGGTTCGCTCATTAGTAGAAAGCGAAATGCAAAACTTGAGACGGGATCCTAACAAACTCAATTGGCAGGTATTTGGCTTATTGGTAGCTAATAATTTCCTTCCACCTAACCTCTCCAGGCAACAAGGAACGGAGTATGTTGCGACTATTAATACGGTTAGTGAAATGGTCTCAAATCAGTTTTCGCGCTATTTGACTGCATTGATGACAGAATTGGTTTCTGATGTGGGCGTTATTTCGGATATTGGACTAAACGTGAACTATAATTTTTACCAAAGTCAGTCCATTACGCAAATCGATGAGGCATTTAAAGATAGTGAGTTCCATATCCGGCAACGAATCAATTTTTATGATGATCGGTTGAGTCTGGCCGTAGAAGGTAGTGTCATTAATACGAGGGGAATTGAATCCTCAGGGGCAATATTAATAGGCGGAGATTTTAGAGTTGAATATGCCCTTACACCTGACCGACAACTGAAATTACGGGTCTACCAACGAAGTGAACCTACCATTCTCGGTAACAGCCGGTATAAGGTAGGCGCCGGCCTAACCTTCAGGAAGGAATTTGAATAAGACTCAAACACAGTCAGTTTAACTTAACAAATACCGGTAGATGATCTGAATACCCCCCATAGTATTTGGGCCCTCCATAAGTTCTAAATGGTGAAAGGCCGTACCGATTGTCGACGTGCATCATCCATTCCTGCTGGAAAATGCCTGCCCTTTGGAACCTGGGCTTATGCCTAGATCGTAGCATATTCCGGCTGATGATTATTTGGTCAATCATATCCCAGGAGCCCCGAAAGTTATAGCTACCTTTCTGCTCCAACATAAAGTCTATGAACGGATTGGCTAGCAACAAATCTCCAGACTGGTTGGGGATGGAGAGAACGATGTCATGAAGTGAAGGGTCCTGAGGCGTGTCATTGAAATCGCCCATTAGGATAATAGTTGGATTTTTTTCGGTCCTTCCCAGTTCTGCCACTAAGCCTGCGAGTGTTTTAGCAGCCGCTAATCGTTTTGGTGCGGACTTTTCTACACCACCTGATCGCGAGGGCCAATGATTCACGAACAAGTGGATATCATCGCCAGTATTGGGCCTTAGCCGGACATAAAGTATATCTCTTGTATGTAAGGTGATACCGTCAAATTCTCCTGATACACGAATAGCTTTAAGGCTTAAAAGGTGGAAAAGTTCTTTGTGGAAAAGCAGCGCCACATCAATGCCTCTTGGATCCGGTGAATCAATATGGGCAATTTCATAATTTAAGAGTGGCGTACTGATTTTATCCTGTAGGTCTTCAAGAACACGAAGGTTTTCTACTTCCGCCAACCCTAAAAGGGCAGGAGAACCTAACGCATGCACCACCCGTGATAGATGTTCAACTTTCGTTTGATACCGGTCCGCTGTCCAGCCTTGTTTACCATATGGCGTAAAATCATCATCTAACTTCGTTAGGTCATTAATAGTGTCAAAAAGGTTCTCAAGGTTGTAAAAAGCAACTGTGATCGGTTCCTTAGCTGGAAAGTGACAACCGGAAACCGAAGTTACAATTAAAACAACCTGCGCTATCGGCAGAAAAAACAGACTAACGAAGAAGTATTTCATTGGTGTTTACTTGTTGCATTTCGGAGATAGTGGTCTACGAGAACCATACACACCATAGCTTCTACGATTGGCACTGCCCTGGGTACAACACAGGGATCATGTCTTCCAGTCCCATCAAAATTGACTTTTTCACCGGACGAGGTAATGGTCTCCTGGGTTTTACGTATCGTTGAAACAGGTTTGAATGCTGCTCGAAATTCTATCGGCATCCCATTGGAAATGCCGCCTTGGATACCTCCACTATGATTCGTTTGAGTTACGATTTTTCCTGCTTCATGAATAAAACGGTCGTTATGCGCTGATCCCCTAAGTGTTACACCTGCAAAGCCCGAACCTATTTCGAAGCCCTTACAGGCATTAATACTGAGCACAGCTTTCCCGAGGTCGGCGCTAAGTTTATCAAATACAGGTTCTCCCCAACCAGCTGGACAACCTGTAATTCGACATTGAATAACGCCTCCGGTTGAATCACCTTCATCCTTGAGTTGAGTAATATAATCCGCCATTTTCACGGCTGTAGAGAGATCCGGACATCGGGTTGGATGGCTATCAACGTCAATGCGGGTTATGTTTTCTGGAGTTTGTCCAATGGATATGTGCCCAACCTGTGCCACCCAAGCGAGTACTTCAACATTTAGTGTACGAAGAATTTGACGGGCAATTGATCCTGCGGCAACCCTGGCCGCAGTTTCTCTGGCGGAAGTTCTACCACCTCCACGTATATCACGTATTCCGAATTTTTGTTCCCAGGCATAATCTGCATGCGAAGGGCGATAGATATTTTTTAAACCATCGTAATCCGAGGATTTAGCATCCCGATTCATGAGCATCATGGCTATAGGAGTGCCAAGTGACATGCCATTCATTATGCCGGACAATATCTGGATGAGGTCTGATTCATTTCGGTCCGTGGTTAAGGAGGACTGGCCTGGTCGCCGGCGATTCAAATCTTCCTGAATTTCATCTCTCTCAATCAGATAACCTGCCGGACATCCATCCAGGATAACACCCAAAGCTCCGCCATGAGATTCGCCAAATGTGTGCATTTTAAAGAGATGACCAAATGTATTTCCGCGCATGTTTTTCACTTATTTGGCTAAGGTAACGCGGACAAGCCTACTTCAGCCTGTATCTTTGCTTTCCGATTTTAAGTATGCATCTCTTTCCTGACGATATTCTTCAAACTCTCGAATTTTCAAAAATTCGTGAACTCACAACAGAATTGTGTCTGGGAGATCCCGGCCGTGAAATTGCAATGTTTATAAAACCGGCTACGGACGCTTCTGTAATTCGTAGAAGATTGGAAGAAACAGATGAATGGAGTAGAACATTAAGAGGCCCAAACCCGATGCCATTTGGTG
>JBBQMA010000338.1:0-3492 GCA_038328415.1 Chitinophagales bacterium
CCAGTTTTGAGGCTTTGAAAAATATTAACAAAATTGGAGGCATAGTAGTACATGCTGGCTTCCTTAAGTCGTTAAAAGGGTTAGAGAAAATTAATGAATTTAAAAGCTCACTAAAATTGTATGATAACTTATATCTTCAAAATTTATATGGACTTGAAAATTTAACTCAAGTCGGCAAGACAATGACACTGGTGGGAAATTCACAATTGATAGGGATCAATGGCCTAAACCAATTAATCTCCATTGGAGATTCATTAATAGTGGATAATAACTTATCCCTGACTGAACTGGAAAATCTTCCATTAAAATTTAAAATTGGATCTTTTTTACAAATTACAAATAATCCTCAACTCAGCATTTGCCATGTAGACCCCATTTGTGCTTATCTGGAAGATCCTCTTGCACCGGCTTTCATAGCCGATAATCTGACAGGCTGTAATAGCCGCCCGGAAGTGGAGGAGACATGTGGTACTGTATCCATTCAGTCTTTAAATGACTCTCCCTGGCATATATTTCCCAATCCGGGAAATGGGCTTTATAGAATCGAATCATCTTCAGTCGGAGTAGACATGCAGATTCGTGTTATTGATTTGCTAGGCAGACTACAGACTTTCCAAATTCTCTCGTCAGGTGATTATCTGGATATTCGCAACCTGCCTTCCGGTACCTACCTGTTGCAAATTCAGCATCAGGAGAAAATCTGGAATCAACTTATCCATAAATTGTAATCTTATGCAGCGCGTTAGCTCATTTTCTCTACTTATCCATCATTTCTTATTAGCCTGCTTTTGCCTTATGGCAACTATCGCCATCGGACAAACGACCTGGCGATCCCATGCTCAAGTGGTAAGCGGCTTTGTAGAATATGCCAATCAAGATGATGAGGGGATACAGATTTATGATTTAGCATTGGATAATACTCTAAAAATAGGAAAAGGTCTGCCTTTCCATGTAGAATCTACGACCGCATCACTGTCTGATGATGAGGGGCAATTGTGCGCCTTTAGTAATGGCTGTGGTATTTACCGAGGCGACTTTAGTCCAATGCCAGGTGGAGAACTGATCAATCCGGGCAACGTCCATACCATGAGCTGCGCTACTGCTGGTTATATTGCAGAGCAAGGTGCCTTTTTTATTGACAAACCTGGTTCAGCTTCATCCTTTTATCTCATTCATGCGGGCATGGAGCACTTGCCCGACAAGTTCCTACATGTGGACCGTATTTCGTGGAGTGAGTTGGATTTTAGTACAGATAGTACAGGTGTAGTGGTCCAATCCAATATCCTGATTACAGAAGGCGACCTGGAGCATGCCACAGCCACACGCCATGGTAATGGACGTGACTGGTGGCTCCTCGTGCCCGTACGACATTCGCCCGAAATTCGACTCTTTCTCATAACCCCGGCAGGAATTGTATCAGTAGGTAGCCAATGGTTGTCGGATTATGCTAATCAAGATGAAAGTCGATGGGCGTTTTTGGGCCATTGTTTTTCACCAGATGGCCAATATTGGGCTCGATATAATACCAATACCGGCCTGTACCTTTATCACTTTGACCGATGCAGTGGCATGTTAAGTGACTTGAGTCGTGTGCCCTTCCCTATTAAGGATGAATTTGGTGGTGGGGGCGTGCTATTTTCAATGAATAGTCAATTTGTTTATTTTACGCATCAACGGCTGCTGTACAGGGTAGATATCGAGGTATCACCTACCGTATTGGACACCATCTATATGATCGGTGGTGGTACCGGAGGCACCTTTCATCGCATGTTTGCCGGACCAGAGGGGAATATTCTAGTCAGTCCGATGGCAAGAGCTACACACTGGCATGTCCTCGAGAATACGGATGCAAAAAATCCAGACCTTATACTTCTGAAATTACGTGAAAAAACACTTCCTTTCTTTTCGGTAAGATCAGTGCCCCATGCTATAAATCTCCAATTAGGAAAATGGGAAGAAAGTTTGTGTGATTCACTCAGTGTGGCCATTGAGGAACCCACTTTCAATGAGGAACCATTAGCCTTCAAGCTGGTACCCAATCCGGCCAGTGAGCAAGTCCGGATCGAATTAACAACGCCCAATAAACATAACAAACCGATACTTGTCCAGTTAATTTCTATACAAGGCACCTTGATTTATGAAGGCTATCTTCCTCCTTGGGCCTATATCCATGAAATACCACTTGGTGCACAAAGTGCCGGTATGTACATTGTTAAACTCAGCGACTACAATGAAAAATCAAGCTTTAACCGTCACCTGAACGTGGAATAGCTGAATAATTGACTGCTTTATGAATTCTTGGTTGGAACGCGGACTGAGGACGTCCGAGGATTGTAAATTTTGCTCCGAGCACCATTACCGAGGCTCGCAGAAGGTGGATTTTATCCGAACACAATAACCTTAAGATTCGCTCACCTCCTAATGAACGGAGCAAACCGGTTGGAAACGCAAAACGATCAGTATTTAAAATTTTTCAGGCGCTCGCGAACATCGTGAACTTTTAGCTGAAGGTGGTCAAAAAACCAATTTCGGCTTTTTTCATTGCCTAGGCTGATGGGCGTCGATTTATCAAGTACGCTAGCAAACCATTTGGTGGTATATGCTATCACCCGCTCATCATTACTGAATAAATAATTTGGATTTCCAAATGTTGTAAAAACACCTTTAAAATAGGGTGAAAGGACAAGGATGGAATTATTGGTGTAAATCATTTCATTATGATATATTTCCAAAGTTGCCTGATTGGTGCTCGAATTAATCATTCGCTTATGACCGCATACCGCCATAGTGCGCATGTGTTCACATAATATTTCCAATTTATCTAATAACAAAATCGCATCCTCCTTGTGCTTGAAACGGCCGCTCGTGAGATGGTATTCAATCTGGTTGAGTGTATTGTCAAAAATATTCATACTCCACATCTGGAGTGTTGGAAGCTGCATATATAACTTCAGACATTCTGCCGCTTTTCCGAGCGATGAAGGTGGAATCATATTAAACGTAAATGGCGCATCCTGGGTATGTGACATATCCCACACTGCGCGGCCCCAAACATATAATTTAAAGCTGATCAGTTCGGGAAAAAGACAATAATAAAAGAGAGGAATCTCAGAAGACGAATAGTGAACCCTCACTTCAGGAACAAGTTTCACCTTGTTCATACTTTCCAATATTTCCCCAAAATAATCGTCAAAACTTTTTACTGTTTTATTAAATGCATTAAATTCAAAAAGCACATTATTTGTCTTCCCAAATACCAGCCTGTCGATTGATATTTTATAATGCAATGCCAGCGTTTTAAATTCCTCTGGGGATAAAATGGATTGGAGGCGGATACGCCTGTAAGCTGCATCTTTGCTAAAACCCAATATACGAGTGATGTCATCCACCATCATTCCCTTGGTCGGAAAACGCTCAGAGATGATCTGGAAAAATTGGTCCTGCAAACCCGAAGTGCCCATACGTGATGATTTTATACGCCGAAATATAATA
>JBBQMA010000339.1:0-3488 GCA_038328415.1 Chitinophagales bacterium
GCATTCTTGCTGATGCCCTGATTCTGAGCACAAGGTTTGAATACGACCGCTTTGGTGTGGGCTTTAGCTATGACCTGAATATCTCGTCACTAAGTAATGCCTCCAACAATCAGGGTGGTTTTGAGCTTGCTGCATTTTACAAAATATGTGGACCTGAACGCAGAGGTGTATATTGTCCTAGCTTCTAATCGAAGTAGTTAGGAAAAATAGGTATATTTGTCATGCCCCGGGTATTCCCCGGGGCATTTTTGGATTTTTATTGACCATCATCTCAAGATAAACCACTATGTTTGGATCCAAGACTGAGGACAAAAACAAAAAAAACGCTTCCCCCATTTTGTCGACGACTTCCGTCAATTCCTTAGTGCTGGGAACAAGGGTTGAAGGGAACATTACCGCTGAAAGTGACTTCCGGATTGACGGTCAGCTCGAAGGAAATCTGAACTGCCAGGCGAAGGTCATCATCGGATCTACAGGGCAGGTGATTGGCGATGTCCAGTGCGTAAATGCGATCATCGAAGGTTCCTTCAAGGGCACCCTTCGCGTTTCAGAGGTCCTCAACGTAAAGGAAACCGCCCAGGTGACCGGTGATGTGAAGACGGATAAACTTATCGTTCATTCCGGTGCAGTTTTTAATGTGACCTGTACGATGGGAGCTGGCGAGAAGGTTCGAGCTGCTTCGAATACAGACAAAGCTTCTGCTGCATTAGCCAACAACTGATACCTTGAAGCCCGTTTCTGACAAAAACAGACGGTTTGCCCAATATGCCGGTATGGGGCTGGAAATGGGGATGCTTATTTTTATTGGTGTATGGCTGGGTAAGCGGGTAGATCTGTGGCTGCATATGGAAAAACCAGTTTTTATGCTCATCGGCGTATTGCTTTTTACCCTGGCATCAATTTATCGGGTGATTAAGAGCCTGGGCTGAGTCCATCAAGTGGCACGTCAGCCCGCTATAACAATGAAAGAGCAATTTATGGCGGACGTCGCATTGGCAAAAAAGGATTGGCTTTGGTTTGGACTCCTTTCTGCAGGCATGGCAATCCTGGGAGCTGGTCTGCATATCCTGAATGGCGAATTCCTTACCTGGGCTCAGGTCCTGTGGCAATGGTTCTTTTTCACGTTGATGACAGGACTTATTCTTTATCTTGGTGGCAGGGTCGTCCATCATCCCAATCCCAATCTCTTTACCGGACTTACCCTTGGTTCTGTTTTAGGTAAACTGATTGCAAGCCTCGTCTTCCTGTTTATCTATACGAGGGTGCTCAAACCAGAAGGGAGGACGTTTATCGTGTTGTTTTTTGTGCTTTACCTGGGGTATACCCTTTACGAAATTCGCACATTGTCTAGCATGGTAGGCCGGGCCGCCGAGAGCAGAAGAAAGGTAGAATCCTGATTGCCGATAGGACGCTGGTGGTTCTTAGTACGCAATAACCAAACTTACACATTGCCTGGATGGTATTAATCCGCCAACAGCGACGGATTCATGCCCATGTTGGAGAATCCGCCATCGTGGTAGAGATTCTGCATGGTGACCATTCTGGTTAAATCACTAAACAGGCTGACACAATACGCCGCACAGTCTTCTGCTGCGGCATTGCCCAAAGGAGACATTTTATCCGCGTATTCAAAAAATTCCTGAAAGCCTTTCACTCCGGATCCCGCTGTGGTAACTGTCGGAGATTGAGAAATAGTATTGACCCTTACCTTTTTTAAGGTGCCGAAATGATATCCAAAGCTACGGGCAAAGGACTCTAGGAGCGCCTTTGACTCTGCCATTTCACTATAGTCGGGGAACACACGTTGAGCGGCGATATAGGTGAGCGCAAGGATGGAGCCCCATTCGTTCATTGCATCGAGCTTCAGGAGGGTCTGCATGAGCTTGTGGAAGGAAATGGCAGAGATGTCAAACGTCTTCTGCATCCATTCGTAATTGAGGTCGGTATAGCCTTTGCCTTTGCGGACATTGAGCGACATTCCGATCGAGTGTAGTACGAAGTCCAGTTTGCCCCCCAGCTTTTCTTCCGATTGACGGATCAGGTTTTCGAGATCATCCACGGAAGTCGCATCGGCTGAAATAACTTCGGTGTGACACTGGGCGGCCAGTTCATTGATCTTTCCGAAGCGCATAGCTACCGGTGCATTGGTTAATATAAAGCGGCCCCCTTCCTCATATACCTTTTCAGCCACTTTCCAGGCGATGGACTGCTCATCCAACGCACCGAAGATGATGCCTCGTTTTCCTGCTAATAATTGGTTTGCCATGGCAAGATCATTTTGTAAGCCGTGAAATTAAGAAAACGTGGAATATTTCGGAATGCTTTACCCTTTTCCGAAGCCATCCCAAATGCAACTTGACGCATTCCAACGCTTTTGAAGGACTAAATATGCCTTGTCGATATTCCGGGGTATCGTAAGATGCCTGCTGACACGCATCCCTTATGGAGGCAACTTATGAAAAACTTGATCAGGTCAGGATTTTAATTCTTTTCTGCTGCTGGAGATGACATCTTTGAAATCATCCAGGCTATGGACATCACCACCGCACAGCCGATCAGATTAAGCCACAAAAAAGCAACAGAGACCATCTCCATTTGATCTAACGTAAAGACCAAAAGTACGATCGCCTCGCCAAAGATTGCTGCAATAAAGACGGCTTTTGCACTCACTTTTTTTAGAAAAAAGGCACTCAGGAAAATGCCCAGAATAGTACCATAAAACAGGGAGCCCACGATGTTGACGGCCTGGATTAAATTTTCAAACAGGCTGGCAGTTTGGGCAAAAATCAAGGCGACAATCCCCCACATTATGGTAAAGCCACGTGAAGCTAGAAGGTAATGACTGTCGCTCCCGCTATTAAATATCGATCTCCGGTATATATCCACCACGGTCGTGGTCGCCAGGGCATTGAGCTCAGAACTGATCGACGACATCGCCGCCGAAAAAATAACGGCTAATAATAGCCCAACGAGTCCAATGGGCAAATACTTCGTAATAAACGTTACAAAGACATAATCCCGGTCATTGCTATCTGCTCCCGGTGTCACTCGATGGATCAGGGCATTTACTTCTTCCCGATTTTTGCGATCCTGGTTTTCTAAGGATTTCATGGCGGCCTGCTTTTCGGCAATGATCCTGTCATCATCGTTTTTTAAGGCGATGAGCAACGCGTCAGCAGCTTGCCGCCGCGCTTCAAATAATCGCATGTTATTGGCTTCATAAGCATCATACGCTGCCCGTTCACCCTGCTTTTCAATCTGCAGCACGTTGGCGTTATTAAAATGAACAGGAGCAGGTGTGTAGAGAAAAAAGACGTACACCAGGATTCCCGTGAACAGAATCATAAATTGCATCGGCACTTTTACAATGCCATTAAATAACAATCCCAGACGGCTCTCCGTCAAACTTTTTCCTGACAAATACCGCTGCACCTGTGACTGGTCGGTACCGAAATAGGATAAAAATAGAAAGACACCGCCCAGCATCC
>JBBQMA010000340.1:0-3488 GCA_038328415.1 Chitinophagales bacterium
GCAGGTTTAACGTGTCAGATTTCTTGGACGCAGAGCTTTGATCCGATTATGAATAATGACCAGGCAGTAGATGAGGTAGCTATCGCTGCACAACAAATAGGCTTACCTGTACATTGGATGGCGCATCCATTTGCCTGGGGCGAAGACTTTGGGTATTTTACAAGTAAGTTTAAAGGTGCTTTTTTTGGATTAGGAGCGGGAGAGCACATTTCGTCGTTGCATCATCCCTTCTATGACTTTCCGGACAGTCTACTTGAAATGGGTGCCTACCAATTGGAGAAACTTGTTCGTAATTCACTGTAACCATGTTTGAAACCACTGCTATTGAAATTAGCCGCTCGGCCTATTCTAATAATATAAAGCTTATTAAGGAACTATCCGGCAGGAGCATGGTATGTCCGGTTTTTAAAGGCAATGCTTATGGGCATGGGCTGGGGCTAATGGTCCAATTGGCAATGGACAATGACCTTTCATATTTTGCTGTATTTTCTGCTGATGAAGCATATCAGGCTTTAAATGTTTGTGGAAAACAAGGTCACATTATGATCATGGGAATGATTCCTGCCGAAGCGATGGAATGGGCTGTTTCGGAAGAAATATCCTTTTATATTTTCCATTTACAACGATTGGAGGAGGCGTTAAGCGCGGCAAAAAAAGTAGGCAAAAGGGCAGTGATTCACTTAGAGGTGGAGACCGGAATGAATCGTACTGGTTTGGATAAAAGTCAATTTAAAAGCGCTTTGGAAACGATTCGAAAGCATCCACAATACCTACGGTATGCCGGGATATGCACTCATTTGGCCGGTGCGGAAGGTATTGCAAATTATTATCGAATACAAAAGCAGATTAAACGATTTAAGGAAATTGTTCGCTCAAATCAAAAGCAGGGGCCTGTTCCGGAAAGCATACATGCTGCTTGTTCAGCAGCCATCATACGCTATCCCGCCACACTATTTGATTTGGTGCGGGTAGGTATTTTACAATATGGATTTTTTCCCAGCCCGGAGATTTTTATTGAATTTACAAAACGCAGTGGCAGTTTTGAAAACCCCTTTCAACGACTCATCCGCTGGACAAGCCGAGTCATGGATACCAAATCGATTCAAATGGGGGACTATATTGGATATGGGACAGGTTTTTTGAGTTCTTCAAATATGCGCGTGGCTGCTATACCTATTGGCTATGCCCATGGCTATAGTCGCTCACTGAGTAATAAAGGAAGTGTCCTCATAAGAGGCCATCGGCTGAACGTCGTAGGGCTGGTAAATATGAATATGTTATTGGTGGATGCTACGGAGTTGAAAGATATTCAAATTGGAGATGAGGTAGTTTTAATAGGTCGCCAGGGAAATGCAGAGATCAGTGTGTCCAGTTTTGCAGAGATCAGCAATCAGGTGGACTATGAATTATTGACGCGACTGCATAGTTCTATTCCCCGTATTCTGGTCGATTAAGGATTGGTAGTTATTTCTGGTTTTTTATCAAGGATTAGAGAATTATCGAAGGCTTTTGAAATCATACTTTCCATGGGCATATCCGAATATAATTAGATAAAAATACTCCGTATAGTCCCATTTCAACCCTATACCGTGCATAAGGATTGGGTTGAATATGGCTATGAACACTGCTGTCCAAAATGTTTAGAATGCAGAACAATTTCGAGTGATAATCAATGTCTTGTATTGTAAAAATAGCTGATTGACGAAAACTACCCCTATTTCGTTATTTCGATCAAATGAACAACGACACTCAAGTGGTCATCGTTGTCGTGGATGTCAGGTTGTCACGGGGTTTCGCGGGGTGATTCCGGGGCAATTACAGGGAAAGCCGGGGGTGGAAGACCTATACCCTGAACCCCCTAATCGAATAAACGAATAGCCGAATAAACTACCTGCTCCACGACGGTGGGCAAGCCTCATAACCTTAGATAGCGGGGCATATCCCTTTGTTGGGACACATCAGAATGGAAATTGAGAAAAACTTAAAAAAATTATTTTCGACGCCTGTGTGCCATGATCAAGTATTGTCATTCCAGGCAACTTGCTTCACGATGATCAAAAGCGAATAGCCACGCATGTTTACCGAAGCCTGGAAATTGGCGATCAGGCTCAGGACCAGCAGTTGCAGCATGAAACGAAAGTAGTTATTTCCTTAGTGGCGGAAGGGAGGAATAAACTGAATGATCGGAAGTGACCAATATCAATAGGCAAGGTGCGGCAAATCATCCAGTAGGTCATAATTCGAGCATAAGTTGCGTCTCATTATCTGTCCTGCTATGCCACATAATAAACCAAACGATCTCACACGGTCTGTCGACCTTAGATTACACGAAAAGGGAACGGGGCCTCTCCGTAGTCATCGACCTGTGTATACCGATTTCAAGCCCCCGTGCAACCACGCCTGCCCTGCGGGTGAAAATATTCAGGCCTGGCTCGATTTGGCGCAGGCCGGAAAGTACCGAGAAGCATGGGAGGTGCTCATCGAGGATAATCCCATGCCTGCCGTCCATGGAAGGGTATGTTACCACCCCTGTGAGGATCATTGTAACAGAGGGGAGGTGGATTCTCCGGTCAGCATCCATGCCGTGGAGCGTTTTCTGGGCGATATGGCCATACATGAAGCCTGGAACATCACGCCCTATAGAAATGCGGAGGAAAAGAGAGTCCTTGTTGTAGGTGCCGGACCCAGCGGGCTTTCGGCCGCCTGGCATTTGGCAAGGGCTGGGCATGAGGTTGAAGTTTTTGAATCCGGACCGGTTGCTGGAGGGATGATGCATTTTGGCATTCCGGCCTACCGGCTTCCAAGGGATATTTTAGCTGCGGAAATTGCACGGATCGAGGCGGCCGGTGTAGTCTTTCATTTCAATTATCCGATTAAAGACCTTGCTGCAGAAAAAGCTCGGGGTTCCTTTGATGCCGTTTTTGTTGCCGTGGGTGCCCATCTCGCCAAGAAGGTGCACATCCCTGCACGCGATGCCGGTAAGATGCTCGATGCGGTCTCTTTTCTTCGGGATGCAGATGCCGGCAATGCACCCCAATTAGGTCGGAGGGTGGCTGTTTACGGTGGATTTGGATACTTATGGATATGATCACCAAATATTAGCTGTTCTTTGAGAGAAATCTTCACTTGTTTGCGAATTTTTATATAAATTACCTTCAAGTAGTGCATATGGGTATCATTTGGTTTATTTGACAATTCCACAAGATACTGATATTCAAACATATGCATGATTTTTTAATTTATTTTTTAACCGCACAACGGGTATTTGTTAATGTTCCGGCCGTATCTATTGTGAGTTGACATGTAGCTTACTTCTCTTAAACCTTTAAGCCCCTGCATATGAAAACCAACTTCAAAACATTATTCAGACAGATTATAACTTCGGTATGTTTGTTATCCACACCAGTACTTTCCTATACCCAGGTGTGTGATAATCTGGCACTATCGCTCGACAATGCGAATCCAAATTTTATCTCCCTCTCGTCTAG
>JBBQMA010000341.1:0-3475 GCA_038328415.1 Chitinophagales bacterium
TTACAAATCCTGCAGATGCAAAGTTTGACACTACTTCTGCCAAGCTTCAAGGATTCAACTTGGCCATGGCCAACCTGAATCTTGACTTCCAGATTGCCGATGGTATTCGGGTTTGTCTGGAGAACTATATGTCCTCCCGTCACCACCCCGAGTTTTGGGTCAAAGGGGGATATATCCAGATCGACAAACTGCCTATGTTCAACAATCCGGCTTGGTTCTCAGATTACGTCCGCGTGAAAATCGGTCACTTCCAGCCAAACTTTGGTGACATGCAATTCCGTCGCACCGATGGTGGTAATGCAATGTTCAACCCATTTGTTGAAAACTATATCATGGATGCCTTTGGCACGGAGATCGGCGGTGAAGTATATATCTTCCCTGTTGATGGGATCATGGCTATGGTGGGTATGACTTCCGGCTTTATCAATGGTAACGTCGAAAACTACGGCGACGCCAATAACAGTGCTGGTGTTGTTCCTACTAAAAAGACGCCATCTATTTTCGCTAAAGTAGCTTATGATAAAGCATTCAGCGATGATCTGCGCTTCCGTCTGTCCGGTTCGATTTATACCAACTCCAACATTCAGCGCAATACGCTATATGCCGGTGACCGCACAGGTTCGCATTACTTCATGGTCATGGAGCCACAATTCCAGGCTAATGGTACAGCATCATCCGCAGGGGCTCAGTTCACTTCCGGCCGTTTCAACCCGGATATGCCTAACCGGATCACGACAATCATGATTAATCCATTCCTGAAATTCAAAGGTTTAGAAATCTTCGGTTCGTATGAAATCCTGTCTGGAAGCAACTATGCGGATACCAAGACGGCAAGCGATGGCACAAAAACATGGGAAAAACGCGCTGCAAGCCAATTCAGTGTCGAAGGCGTATATCGTTTCCTAGCTAACGAACAACTGTTTGTTGGTGCTCGTTATACCGGAGCTACCGTGGAACCACGTGGTATGCTGGATGCCAATGGCAATCAGCTTGAAGTGGGGATTACTCGCCTTGCAGTTGCTGCAGGTTGGTTCCCTACAAAAAATCTCTTGCTGAAAGCAGAGTATGTAAATCAGGATTATGTTGACTTCCCTACAACCGACTTTCGCAATGAAGGTAACTTCAACGGCTTTATGGTTCAGGCAGTAATAGGATTCTAAACGTTATAGGTTTGATCAAGGGCTGTCCGGGCACATGTTTGGGCAGCCCTTTTATATTCTATTCAAGTCATGAACAGTTTTATTACATTGAATCAATTTTACATGGTCCTATTATTCTGCTGTTGCAGTTTAAGCAATCTGCATGCACAGCGTTCAGGGCCATCCCGATTCCTGATAGATCCGGTCAGTCGATTGCAAATTCATGGCAAATCCAATGTCAACAAGTTCACTTGCACATGTCGTCAATCGTTTCTGGAATTACCTTTTAGTTTAACAGCACATCATGAAGAGAGCAAGCTTGGGTTCAGACATACTGTGCTCAATGTGCAAACCCGCCTTTTTGATTGTGGCAATAAGGTGATGAATGAGGATATGTACCATGCGCTAAAAAGTAAAAAATATCCACAAATGTCGATTGAGCTCGATGCCGTGGAACGAATTGCCCAAATCGGGCCTACCTGGACAGATATAAAGGTTTGGACAAAAATTACGCTGGCCGGAGAGGCACGTGATGTCTGGTTGCCTGCCAAGATACGTCAGCCGGGTCCCGGTCGTTGGCACATACGCACCAAAAAGGTCCTTCGCATGACTGATTTTAAGGTGACTCCCCCCACAGCATTAATGGGGATGATTAAAACCGATGATGAGATTACCATCGAGCTTGACTTACTGATCCACTGGTTGCCCTGCCCTTATTGAATAATTTCTTCCAATAATTCCGAAATATCCAGCGGTGGCAGATAGCTTCTATCCTGATAATGTGTAGCGATAAATTTGAGGCTACAAGGGTTATAATTTTTTACGGTGAGTTCAATGGTAATATTACCATACAACTGATTGATCGGTTCACCTCCACCTCTGTGAATAGGCGGTTTGAGATAGTGCTTTTCAACCACAACATTACCTTTTTTGCGGCGGTCTGAAACGGATAGCCGATACCCACTCTTTTTAGTCAGATCCTTTAGAAGATCCATTATAAATGAAGCTTCAATAGCAGGAATTTCTTCA
Source organism: Chitinophagales bacterium (assembly GCA_038328415.1). Lineage (GTDB taxonomy): Bacteria > Bacteroidota > Bacteroidia > Chitinophagales > Saprospiraceae > JAGNXB01. Next base: position 2,169 of record JBBQMA010000341.1, read on the forward strand.
TTCTGCAAGTGCATCACAAAACCAGTTGTGGCCCTGAATTCCAAAAAATCAATAAAATCATCCTGCGAATCCAAACTGGCACGGTGCATATTGAATGCACAGCGCAGGCGTTCGTGCCACTCCTTACGACTCTCGCCGGAGAGCCACTTGTCGTAAGACTCGTGGAAGGAAACATCACGCACGATAAGTTCATGAACTTCACCACAAGCCTGGGGCTGGGCCATAAATTTCTGAGGAAATAGAATACGTACTAACTTTTGCCAAGTCACAGGCATGATTTGAATGAAAAAAACAAAGATGAAGGAAGATGGTAGATCGGCAGCGCCAATGTGAAGTTAAAAACAATTCAATCGTCAAAGGGTTTAAGGAAGACTATAAAGAGCAGACATTTTATCGATCTTCGTACCTATGGATCCAAACAAACTTAATGAACTTATCGCCCGGCGTAGGGCCATATTCCCTCCGTTTTATACTGATAAACCAATACCTGAGGAAATCATTCACCAACTTCTGGAGAATGCCAACTGGGCGCCCACCCATAAACGTACGGAACCCTGGCGATTTCAGGTTTTTCGGGGGTCTGCATTGGACAGGCTTGCTAATTATCTTGCCGATGCCTATACTAAAATCACTCCCTCAGAACGGTATTCTGATACGATACGCGATAAGACCCGGAATAATATCCTTCGGGCGGATACGGTGATCGTTCTGATCCTGCAGCGCGATCTCCAGGAACGTGTCCCTGAATGGGAGGAAGTGGCCGCATTAGGTGCTGCTATTCAGAATCTTTGGCTCTCGGCCACTGCATTTGGTATCGGAGGCTACTGGAGCACCCCGGGCACAATCCGCGAACTGGATACCCGCCTAACGCTGCCCAAAGGCCAGCGAACCATGGGCCTCTTTTATCTGGGGCAGTATGAAACGCCTCCCCCACCCGGGACCAGAGGCCCTGTTGCTGATAAGACCGTTTGGCACAACGGGTAGCCCCAATCTGTATTTCAATGAAAATACAGGTATATGGCGTTGGCTGGTATGCCCAATTTCCTTACATTTGCCCCTCTTTAAGAAAGCGGTTCTAAGCTAAAAATAAATCAAAACATGGAAAACCTTATTTATTTTTTGCCCTTATTTGCTATTGTGGGGCTGATTTACATGGCCTTTCTTTACGACTGGGTGGGAAAACAAGCGGATGGTGATGATCAAATGCGTAAAATCGCCGGGTACATAGCCGACGGTGCCATGGCGTTTCTAAAAGCAGAATATCGGGTATTATCTGTTTTTGTAATCATAGCAGGTGCATTACTTGC
>JBBQMA010000342.1:0-3466 GCA_038328415.1 Chitinophagales bacterium
GGTTCTGGGCCGTAAGTCTTAATCCTACTTTATCTGGATTATACTTTCTGATGTGTGCAGGGTAGGCCCTTCGGCTACAAACCTGATAGTCTTAATCCTACTTTATCTGGATTATACTTTCTGATAGCACCCTGGATCAACCATTTGAAATTCAACCTCTTGGCAGTGACAAATCTCCTGAAACCTCACTCTAAACGGCATTATTTCCATGGCTATATGAACTATCAGAACCCAAAGATATATTATTTTTCTCTCCATTCTCTTCTAAGCCATCTGCTATTTTCTAATATACTTTTTCGAGGCGCACAGCTACCCAACCCCATCTTTCCTTCTTTCTGTCAAAAGAACGCATGCATTCACATCGAATAGTATCTCCATGGTGGACACCGCCCGACTTCATGAGTTGAGGAGGTATGAAATTATCCTTTAGCATTCCAAATTCCTTTCCCACCATACAAATCACCCTTCCCTCACCCACCCTGGTCAATCCATTAATTTCACTAAATGGAGCGCGATTAAGCTTACGGACATGTGCAAAGCCTGAACCTTCGAGCAGCACACTTAACCGGATTACATCCCCCTGATCCAACGCTCCATATTTAGGCTGCCAAGTAAAAAAAGCGACCTTTTCTCCCGTCAGTAACACATGCACCATCTTTTTCGCCTGATTAACAAATTGTACAACAGCGAATTCCTGTTCATCCGAAGGGAACAATAACTCGCCAGCTTCTGCCGTCACTTGAGTGTAGAAGGGTTTCAAATCCGGTACTGACTCCAAAGTATTTAATGGTTCCCGTTCCAACATTTCCACCACTTCCCTTGGCACGGACCATCCCATTCGTTGACGCGTGGCTACATAATCCAATAAAAATCGCTTCGACTCGGCAAAGGATTGAACACTAAACAAGGCCTTCGCCAGTTTTAACCGGCAAGCCACGAGAAACTCCTCGGGATCCGGACATTGCAAGGCCCGTCCATAACAGTTAATAGCAACATTCGGATTTGCCTGATGCAAATCGCCCAGTAATTCCCAAGCCCAAGGTTTTGCCTCATTTTTACGGACAAAGGGTAAATAATCCGCAATAGCCTCCTCCGGAGATTGCAGCACCATAAGGAGTCGTGCCCGATAGTATGCCAGATACTGAAATCCCGGATTTTCTTCCTGAACGATTCGCAGCGTATCTATAAATTTTTCGATTTCCGGCCGCCTAGTCATGTCAGCCACCAGATGAGGATCTTGCCGGAGTATTTGCAGCCAACTCCGTGACATCCCGCCATAGGCTGACTCAGCCAATGACATATAACGCTTACCATCCTTTGTTTTTCTATGCTGAAAATCTTCAGGACGAAGGTTCTCCAAACCCCACCATTGCAAGGACTTGTGACGCCCTGGCCAGTCCTTTTTGAATGCAAGAAGAGCTTCCAGCAAAACTGCATAGGATTCGGTCCGGAGATCCCAATTGATTTTAATCAAATAGTTTAACAACTCATCCAATAACACAGGATCAGGTGTTTCTCTATTCTGCTCCGCACGAAATATCCGGCATACCTGACGGGATAAATTGACCTGAAACATCTCCTCGTCGTCCGGCAAGTTAAGCTTCACCATTTCATTGAGGATATCTCCGTATTTCAGTCGACTCCCTTTATCAAGCAAGGCCTTTAATTTATCATATAAAACCCATGCAGTAGCTCTTTTTATCCACAAGTCATCCGGTCGGACGGATAGTGCATTCATCGCCATTTCATATGCTTTATCGGTAGCACCACTTTTACGGCATTGCATTATTTCCTGAAAATCAGCCATAATTTTTAATTAAAAAAATAACGTATTAGGCGGATTAATGAGCGTATCCAACTGTATATTCTTACCTATGAGTTTCATCGATCGGACATCACCCGCATTCACCGGAACCAACATAATGCTATCTTCATTTTCATAAAATTCATTTATTTCCTTGAGTGTCTCCAGAATATCCTGAAAACGTTTGTTCTCACTTCGTGCGATAAAAACGGATCGTTGGACACGAATACAACCCTGACGTTCCAAATATTTCGAAATATGGCCTCTCACTTTGTTATCGCTGATGTCGTACATAATTAAGTATGTCATTTCATACGCTTTTATAGGACTGTCCTGAAGTATATTCAGTATTTTTTTAATTCGTATTTTAAGATCACCTACCTCATCCAATGAATCAATGCTATTTTCAGGCATTTGCACCCCTGCTTGCCTTAGCTCTGCAAGACTTTCCAATAATGTACGTTCACTCTTCTTTGGCCTGGCCATGGCATTTCATTAAATATAACCAGCTTTTGAAAGAATCTGCGAAATGGATTGACAGGCTAACTCCGCTAATTTTGTGTTGCTTCCTGTTTTCGTCGTTTGGACTAAACTATAACCTCGCCTCCCATAAAAGATATTCACTTCCGCCCACAACGGGCTGTTAAACGCCTGAATTTTTAATTTTCGTCCATATTGAATGGGTTCAGACGAAACAAGCGACAATTCGAATTCCGGAAGTCGGTTCTGGATCTGTTCAAATGCATTATTGATTTCTTCAGGTACATGGATCTGTTTTTCATGCATTCGCCGTGAAACAGGATTGAGCCTGGTTTTTATACGTTGGAGTACATCTGAATCAGGTGTACTTCGCACTTCCGTGTCCGCAACGGCCCTCATTTCCCTTTCAGATTCCCTTATTTCCTTTTCAACAGTTGTAAAGTCAAAATCCGGTATTCGCTCTTCAATATTTAAGGGAATGGATTCAGGAAAATACCATGCTTCCGGATCGAAACTTAAAAAACAAGCTCGTGTAACATCATGTGTTTGATTGTCCAGGCAGGGCATCAGATCATATTGCCTCGCAAAATCACGGGCAAACAACTTGTAAAAAGCTGAAAAAAGTGCACTGTCCTTACAGGATTCAGAAAGACGAAACATTATTTTCACCCCATCGCCTCCCGGGGACAAAAAATAACCCATCACGCGCTCATCAATACGGAGCTTTTCACATAACACCTTCTGATCCACCTCATGATCAGCCAGATGATCAAGATCCATGACCAGGTATGAAATTGAAGCGAAGTTTTCTTTACGACGGACCGGAGGGTGGAAAAGGCCGCAAACAAAATAGGGCAGTTGTTTTTTTGCTGTGCGGTATTGCACAGGGTCAAGAGTCCGTAATGCTCTCAACTGAATAATTTTGTCTGCGAAGGCTTCTTTCGGTGCAATTATGCCGGCAAATAAACGGCCTGGCTCCATGGGGTGCATTGGGTCGCCGGATGAGGTGATATTGGTTCCGTACAACAGCATGATTACTAGCTATTTATTTACTTGAAAAAAATTTGCAAGCCGGTGTGCATATCGTTGGAGATGTTCAACTCTGCTGCGAGTCAGTCCATCCATATTCACTACCTCACCGAGATAATCATTGACAGATTGGATAAGAATGCGTTTACCAAG
>JBBQMA010000343.1:0-3447 GCA_038328415.1 Chitinophagales bacterium
GATTGAGACCTTGAAGTGCCGGAGAAAAACGATATAAAGTCGTATCAATTTCAAAACAAATGGCATATATTCCCTCACACACATTTTCAAACATGTAATAGCCTGTCTTGAACCCTGAACCACTTGTGATGGTACTTTTAATTTTGATATCGTCCTCCGTTCCATAAATTGCATCTGGTCCTGCCTGTACCAAATGAACTGGTATACCATTTACTCCTAATTCATTGGCATCCTGAATGCCATCCTTATCAAAATCATACCAAACAAAATCACCCTTGCGAATCAAACAATCACACACTTCAGCTGAAGCTTCAATTTCGACAGATGCTACGGTTTTACAACCATTATCATCAATTACCGTAACCGTATAATTCCCAGGTGCCAAATTATTTACCTTGGCAGTAGTAGCATTGGACGAGTCATTCCAAGCATAGTTGTAAGGGCTGGTGCCACCAGTTACCATCACTTCTGCCATACCATCATTTTTTTGAATGCAAGTTTGATCGACCTTCGAGATTGTCAGCACAATGATATTGGGAGCAATGATTGTCACGCTTGCCGTAGCTGTACAATTGTTCGCATCCGTGACCGTCACCGAGTATGTTCCAGCCGTTAGAGTTGTCGCCGTGGCGGTGGTTTGAGTAGGATTGGTATTCCAAATATAACTATAAGGAGACGTACCTCCACTGACCGCGGCTGTCGCTGATCCGTTGTTTCCTCCAAAACAATTGACATCCGTTTTGGTAACGGTAATTGTCAATGCTGGGGGAGCAATGATTGTCACGCTTGCCGTAGCTGTACAATTGTTCGCATCCGTGACCGTCACCGAGTATGTTCCTGCCGTGAGATTTGTCGCCGTGGCGGTGGTTTGAGTCGGATTGGTATTCCAAACATAACTATAAGGAGACGTACCTCCACTTACTGCTGCTGTCGCTGATCCGTTGTTTCCTCCAAAGCAATTGACATCCGTTTTGGTAACGGTGATTTGAATAGAATCAGGCTGCTGCACAACGAACATTAAATTAAAGGGACAGCCATTCACATCAGAAATAGTTAACGAATAACTTCCGGCACCAAGTCCTGTCTGGTTTTGATCATTCGATCCATTACTCCAATTAAAAGTGAAAGGTGCTTCGCCATTTGTTACAACAATGTCTATTCCACCATTCAATAATCCTGCACATGAAACTTGTGTAATTGTACCGAATGCCATCAATCCATCAGGGTCTTGGAGAATATAAGTTTCTGACTTAACACAATTGTTCGTATCGGTGATAGTGACACTATAAATCCCCGCAACAAGACCATCGATTAGGGTAGTCGTATCTCCGGTATTCCATAAAACATCAAATCCAGGTATACCCCCCGAGACTACAATAGTGATAGATCCCGTTGAGCCTCCTTCACAGTTCGGCTGATTGACAGTTGCTCCAATTTCTATGGCAGGAGGGTCCAAAAGAGACAATGATGTTATAGCTGTACAGGCATTGCTATCCGTAACGGTTACAGAATAGGTGCCTGCTCCAAGATTGGATGGATTTTGAACATCGGGAGCATTATCCCAATTAAAGGAATAGGGAGGGCTACCACCGTCTATGGTAAGAGAAATTGAACCGTTTAAGGAACCAAAACAAGTAGGATTTTGACCCAGGGCTTCAATAAGTAACTCACCTGGCCCTAAAATTGTAAATGATGTATTATTCGAACAACCTTTGCTATCGGTTACTGAAATGGTATACGTACCAATACTCAGTCCACTTAGGTCCTCGGAAGTGGCGCCCGTACTCCATAAAAATGTAAATCCGGGTGAACCACCGGAAATTGTGACATCAATTGTTCCATTATTTCCTCCGAAACAAGAAACAGGGGTACTAACTCCAGTTATAACTATACTTGGCAAAAGGTCAACCTTAACCATATTGGAAGGAACACCGTCTGCACATTCCTCTCTACGGGCGAATCGTATGTACCAGGTTGTCATGGTAATTATACCGGGATCGTAAGTTAGCTGGTCTGCACTTGGAATAATTTGCCAAGTACTCGGATTAAAGGGAGGGCCCACTGTGCTGCTATACCAGGAAAACACACTATTTCCTGAACCTCCAACAGGACTGACTAAATTTTCAAGCAATACAGGATTATAAGTAGGATAACAAGACTCCTGATCAAAGCCGATTTCACCGCCACTTGTGAAATTATCACAACAATAAACCTCTTTTACGATATAATTTGATTCGGCGACATAGTCATCACAACCTTCACGTCTGGCGCATCTCCTGTACCAAGTTGTTTGTATAATTGGACCTGGATCATATTCCGGTGCGTTTGATCCTGCGATAGGTATCCAGGTAGAAACAGGCAGGAGAGGATCACCAGTGGTATAAATCCAGATGTATTCCAAATTTCCACTACCACCAGAAGGAAGAATTACATTGGTAATTAAGGAAGGATCAAACGTCGGATTGGGACATCCCGTCTCATTGCCCTCAATTTGGCCCCCATTCGTGGCATTATCACAAGTCATTAAGGCGGAATAGATATCAATGGTTCTTGCTGTTGACCATAAAGGCATGATGTTAATGAAAATGAATAAAATAGCAAAAGTGGCTTGCTTGGGTAGAAGCAGGTTTCTCATAAAGTGTGCGTTTGTAAAAGACAAAAATCCCAAAGACTCTCTTTGGCTTAAGAGCTGTTGACTTCGGCAATTCGGTTATGGGAGGTCAAACAAAGATAGGAAATCAGGAATGAGCAATCGTTCCTAATTGTGACAATTTTTCATGAAGTTTCCATATCTGAGGTAAGAGCAACATACTCCCATCATTAACTATAATAGAATCTGCTAATATGATCTTTTCAGATTCATTCATTTGAGCTTTATTACGCTTATGCACGGCTTCCAGTGATGAATTATCTCTCTTCAACACTCGTTTGAATCGCACATCTTCAGGTGCTGTAACCACAATAAGGTGGTCCAAGGATCGATACCCTCCGCTCTCTACAAGCAGCGCAGCTTCTTCAATAGCATAGACCACATATTGAGGTAGTTTGCTAAACCAGCTTGTAATTTCCTCCTGAACACGAGGATGAACAAGGGCATTCATTGAATGCAATAAATGATTGTTTTGAAAAATTCTGGCTGCGATAAATGGTGAATTCAAACGACCATCGATAAAACTCTCAGGGCCTAAAAGCTCCAAAATATTTAGCTTCAAGGTCTTGTCTGTTTCCATTAACCTTCTTGCTTCAATATCTGCATAAAAAACCGGCACCCCTAAGGATGCAAACATCTTACAGATCAGCGTTTTACCACTCCCTATGTTACCTGTAACCCCGACTTTAAACATAAGTGCTTATTGTATTCATAATGAATAGATTAGATCTATTACCCTGATCCCAGTTGTCTGGGAAAATGCCACCAATTTTTACATGGACACCTCTTTCAAAGCT
>JBBQMA010000344.1:0-3447 GCA_038328415.1 Chitinophagales bacterium
AAGGGATGGACCCTGCAGGAAAGTCACGATACCGGGAACTAAAGCAAAGCGGCGGGTCAGCTCAAATTCACCACCAGCATGGATCGTGAACTTGCTGTACATCAACTCGGTACGATCTTCATTGAACGAAACATTCGCACGATTGATATGATGGAAAGCACCACCGAAATAGAGGTTGTTGTTTGCATCAAACACCGAAAACCACAACAAACCAGCCGAAAGATCAGGATAGAAGAAATTGCTACGGTCAAAATTTTCAAAAGAAGGACGCGTTGGGTCGTGTTGTCCGTCGCCATTATGCTGGGTACCCCACTGTAACGCATTGAAGTCCAATCCGCGTTGAACAATGCCCAAATCAGCTCCTGCAACCAGATAGTGACCTGAATTTCGTGTTCCGGACATCTGTTTGCTATACGAAATGGACCCGAGGAATTTAACCGTGCTAAAATCAGCCGATCCGGCTACATCCCCATAAAAGTTAGCCCCAACACCCAAATAGTCTCTCCTTCCAACAGCAATGCGCTGGTCGTAGGAAACATTATAGGTATTGTAGGCATTAGATCTGAGGATGCTGGCCCACTGGTTACGGTAATTACCAGTAATCCGATGCGTACAGTTCATAACACCTGTCAAAGCTGGGTTGAGATACAACGGGGCCATGTAGAACTGTGAGAAGTGAATATCCTGTGCCTGGACCTGGACAGTAGAAGCCAACCACCCTAAAATGACAAGTGACTTGGCGAACAGAGAAATCTTTGTAAATAGCTTCATAAGCAAGTTTATTGGACAGCTTTCGAATAAGAAATAGCAATATTAATAAATCTTAACGAAAGTTGCCAGGGTTTTGTGAGTTTTTCCTTGTTAAAACTTTTAGATCCACTTTGCGCCATAAACGCTTACCAGCTGATTATCATAAACATCACATTCTTTCAAAAGCTTTAAAAAAAGTACAGAAGTCACCTCTTCACGTATAAAAATTGCAGGAATATGTAAAGCTACTACCACTAAATCACCCTGGATACTAAAACCGTAACCGGTGAGATGCCGATTTTCATGGAGTAAAAACGTTAACAGCGACTTCTTATCTGATTCCGAACTTATTCGCACCAAATGGACCTCGGCACACAATGTGGCAAATTCTTCTGAGTAGGCTAAATGTAGCTCTGCCGAACCCTCCTTTATGGCCCAGGCATTTCGGCTGCGTCTGGCTATCAACGGATCAAATCCCATCTTTTCCAACATATTTTCCAGGGTATAAGCAACCCCTTCAGGTTGAAAAAGCGGAAGAACCTCGCTATTTTTAAAACCTTCAGACACCGGATTCGGTCTGACCGGATTGTTCCCTACATAGTCATCTACCCACAATCCGGCTTCTGTTATTGAAAACCTGACCCATTGTTTATCAATAACACGCTGCACCCCGACAATCCGGCCCTCGTCATCGGATGCCCATAATACCATTCCCTCCTTAGGTGAAGGCAATTCCGCCATGACGTTTATGGGCAAGGTCAACGCATTTATATAAAAAGCCGGTGTTGCCAATGACTGTCCAATGTTTAAAAACTTTTTGACACCTCCTGCCTCCTTACAACTTCCAATCGCTATACCCTTCACACCGTCCAGAAACACCAGTTCCATTTCTAACCGAATGCCTTGGTCTTCTAAAACCAGATCGCGATAGCCACCAATCAAATCCGAAGGAAAAAGAAAAAGACCGACCCCCAAAGGAATTGCCGGAGCGGAGCTTTCCATTCCATGTACCGTAATTCCCAAGCCAGGATGCGTGGCGTGCCTCATAATTCTTCAATTTTTGCATTGGCCACCATCAAAAGATAACTTTTGCCAAAGGCTACATCATCGCTATATTCTAAAGTCTCGGGATTCAAACCTATACTTTTTAATCGATCGGACCACTCCTCCTCCAGATGTTTGATCGATTTTTGAATGGCCTTCCTATCGAATCCTTCAGAACGGCCTTTCCCGAGAATAGGGTATCCCAGCTCCTTGACAAATTCCGGCTCTGTAAGAAAATAAAACAATGCAAATAGATCGCGGACTAAGCCTGGCAACGCATATCGGTACAGACAATACCCCATGATAAAACCGGGAATATTTACGGCATATGCCTGCGAAGGTTCATTGTTATAACTGTCGATCTGTTCGACTTCTGCCAAAAGGATTTGACGGAGCCTTTCAGATGCTAGCGGCTCAACAGTGCCGAAGGTCGTTGTCACATCGTAAAAATCAGCCTTTAAAACGGAATCCGATAATTCGGCCAGTTTTTCCAATTGACGAACCATAGATTCCAGCCGGATAATCTGATGGGTGCCAGAATGCAGAAAGTAGGATTGATGAATATCCTCAATGGCTTCCCTGAGTTGTCCTTGCGGTGTGAGCAGGAATTCCACTTTATAGATGGTAGCCAGCACGGCGTAACAAAAACCCATGGGATAACGGGCATGAAGTTCCTTTTCTCGATCAAACCAGCGCGAAAGCAAGATCACCTGTGCCCTGAACCATGAAATGCTGATGGCAATTTCCGAATCCGGTTTTTCTCGAATATGAGGCTCGAAAATAGGCTGCATGCTTCCATATTCCCTGGTAAGCTTGTCATCCATATGATCAGCTTCCAGGGCCATCTCTTTCAAAGCCGCCACTAATTTATAGGGGTCTGCCTCGCTCGCAGCAATACTGAACCGCAGAATAATGCGCCCGTCATCTTCCAGTGCATAAAACGCAAATCTCAGCCTGTAATTGGTCTCCAACAATTTTAGCAGGAGTGATTCTTCCACAGGAGATACTCTTCCCACCGTAGTCACAGCCTCACAGCCCTTATTTCCCAGAACCCCACTAATGCGTCTGGAGCCCTGATAAAGCTCAAAACTGAAACTTCCTTCCCGATCGGCTACCCAATGGAGATTCCCTTCGATTGGATCATGCAGAAAATAAAGGACATGTTGAAAACTTTTCTCCCATTTATTGCCGGCAAAGTATCCTATAGCGCGGTCCCACGCCTTATATTGGTCTACAGACTTGTAGGCATCCGTGTACCTACCAAGACGGAGCAACCGGGAATCAAGGGGTTGTGCACGGTTGACGCGCAATTTGTTAAACCAAGCCATGTGAAAGCAGCAAATTCGGAGGCGGAAAATACTACTTTTGGAGCGATGACCATCACCTCTCCTCATTCCCTCTTCACGGCAGTCCCGTTGGACCGCAGTAAGCATCCCTTTTCCTATGCAGATAAACTCATACTTTGGGGGTCCTGCTTTAGTGCCAACATAAGTGCCAAGCTGGCACTGGATCAATACCAAGTATCTTCTAGCCCGTATGGGATAGTCTACAACCCTTTAGTACTGGCCCTGCAAATCGAACGACTCATCGAAAATAATTTGTTCCATGCGGAGGAATTGATTTTTTCAGGGGATTTATACCACTCCCCATGGC
>JBBQMA010000345.1:0-3446 GCA_038328415.1 Chitinophagales bacterium
ATTTGAAGATCCATTAATACGATATCGACCTGGCTTTGTTCGATTATCTCCATACATATTTGCCCATTATCTGCAAGGAGTATTGTTGCCTCCGGCCATTGCCTTTCGAGGGTTTTTCGCGCAACTAACTGGTTCATTCGATGATCCTCAACCAGCAGGATGACACCTCGAAAAGCCGCATCGGGCTTTTGTTGGCTTTCCTGATTTTCACCCGAATCTTGTTTTGGAGTAGCAATACCTACTGGTAATTCAACAAAAAAAGTTGAGCCGATGCCCAATTTACTTTCAGCCCAGATTTTCCCATCCTGAAATTCGACTAATTGTCTGGAAATAGCTAGGCCAAGGCCTGTTCCCTCATAATAAACCTTTTGATCCCGCACGCGATTAAAATCTTCAAATATTTGTTGCAGCGCCTCATCAGGTATACCAATACCGGTATCTTCTATCCGGATTAACACGCGCACTTGCTGCGCATTGCGATCCAATAATTCGATATATAATCCTACCTGACCCTGGTGGGTGAATTTAATGGCATTGCCCAAAAGATTAAAAAGGATCTGGCTGATGCGCAGTTTATCACCCTGTAAATAATCTGGAATTTGCTCATCGATAAACATTTTCCAACCCAGATTTTTATCATTCATTTTAACGGATAATATCCGCTCCAGGTTGTGACACATTTCTCTTAGTGAAAATGGTTCGATTCGGAACCGGATGTTTCCGGATTGGATTGCAGAAAGATCCAATATGTCATTAACAATGCCCAGCAATATATCCGATGCCCCTTTTATAGATTCGACCATCTGTTTTTTATCATCAGGCAAGTCATCAATTAATAGCAGATTGGACAAACCCATAATCGCATTGATCGGCGTGCGCATTTCATGGCTAACGCTGGCAATAAACTGTTCTCTGATTTTGGTGGATTGCCGTGCCAGGTCCCTAGATTTACGCATTTCTTCGGTGACGTATCGTTCAGTCACATCCTGGAGGATACCCTGAAGAATTTCTATATTTCCCGAGTTGCGAGTTAGCCGGCATTGGACATGGAAGTAACGCTCTCCATTGTTATACACACGGATTCGGGTATCCAGATTCACTTCTCGCCCGGAAATGGCAATGCGATGTATCCTGTCAAGCAACCGACGGAACTCCGGTCCAGGGCGGCCCTCATCTACCCCATCCATTTCTTTGCCTGTAAGCATTAACAACTGATCGGAAAATACTAATTCGCCACTTACCGGATGATATTCCCAGGAGCCAATCCGAGCGATTTTCTGTGTTTCTTCCAGCCGTCGTATAAAATCCTGCCGCTCGATTAAAAAACGAAGTGTTTTGGCTAGGGATGATTCATCATAATCACCTTTTACCAGAAAATCCTGTGCACCTTCCCGGACGGCCTCCATTCCAAACACCCGTTCGTCAAATCCCGTTAATACAACTATGTTCTGCTCCGGAAATCGATTTTTAATTTGTTTGATATTCGCAATACCCATTCCATCCGGTAGGCTCAGGTCCAGCAGTACGATGGCATACTCCTGCTCGGATAATTTCTCCAGCGCATCATGCAATGTCTCCGCGCGCTGAACTTCCCAATACCCAAACCCCGATTCTTGCAGATATATCTCGATCAATCTTGCATCTGCAGGATTATCTTCGACCAGCAAAATCTGTGTCTTAGTACTTCTTAATGGTATGAAATGCACAGGAAAACACTTGCAAATATTGGACCATATCATACCTTCACCGCAACTGTTACCTTTGTGCCATGGCCTATATTACAGAAATTGGAACCTCCATTGAATCAGCGGCCACATATCTGCGCGAAGGCCATCTAATCGGGATGCCAACGGAAACGGTATACGGATTAGCCGGAAATGCGCTCGATCCGGAAGTTGTGGCCCATATTTTTGAAGTGAAGGAAAGGCCTCTTTATAATCCGTTGATTGTTCATGTCGCTGAGCTAGCACAGGCCCGCGAACTAGTCAATGAATGGCCTCCGGAACTCGAAAGACTGATGTCCCTTTTTTGGCCGGGACCACTCACCCTCCTTTTAGAACGTTCAAAAGGTATACCCGACCTGGTAACCGCCGGGTTGCCCCGGGTAGCAATCCGACTGCCTGATCATCAAATGGCCCGTGATCTGATAAAAAACTGTGGCTTCCCGCTTGCAGCACCAAGTGCTAATTTATTCACCCGAATCAGTCCGACAAGTGCACAACATGTGCATGCCCAACTTGAAGGTCGCATCCCTTACATACTTGATGGCGGTACCTGTGAGGTTGGTCTTGAGTCGACAATCCTCGGCAGAGACAATGGCCGATGGGTCATTTATCGGCCAGGTGCAATTACTGCTTCTGACCTGGCTCCTTTTCTGGGCATTGTCCACATCTTTCAGGGTGCAAAAACACCACAAGCCCCGGGGATGTTACCCATGCATTATGCGCCAAAAACAAAACTGGTTTTTGGCCCTGTGGATCCAACGTCTCCTGAATTAAAAACAGGGCGGACTGCACTTCTTCGATTCAAAACAAAACTGCCTGTAAATTGTCCGCAAGTGGTGCTCGCTGGCGACGGTCAGACCAGAACGGCTGCAAAAAACCTGTACGCCGCCATGCACGAATTAGATGCGATGGGCATGGAGCTTATCCTGGCTGAGCCTGTGCCGGAAGCAGGCATCGGAAAGGCTGTTAACGATCGTTTACGAAGAGCAGGTACGAATTTGACCCCTTAATTCCAATCCACCTACTCCTTTGTTTGTCTGCTGCGGAACAAACTATGAAAGTCCTGCATTCATAGAATAATCGAGCGATTATCTTTGTTGGGATGAGTACTCGAACGTTTTTTATACTATTTAGTTTATCGATCCTGTTGATACTGGTTTTGGGAGAGTGTACGCCCAAAGCGAACCATTCCGATATTGAGTATTTAAATCTTCATGACAGTGTTCAATACGTTGGAATGGAGACTTGCCGCTCATGCCATGCCAATGTATATGAAACATTTATCCAAACAGGAATGGGAGGATCGTTTGGTCGTGCAAACCAGTCGCGAAGCAAAGCCACTTTTGACAAGCACTCACTGGTTTACGACAGCATTACTAATTTCTACTATTATCCATTTTTAGTGGACAGCAGTATGTATATCCGAGAGTTTCGTCTGGATGGGTTGGACACCATTCATAATCGGGTGGAACGAATAGATTTTATTGTAGGATCCGGGCACCATACCAATTCCCATATCATTCAACGCAATGGTTATTTGTACCAAGCTCCGATCACTTTTTATACCCAGGAAGGTCGTTGGGACATGGCCCCGGGATATGAAAAGGGAGCTAATAGCCGGTTTAGCCGAATCCTGACTACAGAGTGCCTTACCTGCCATAACCACTTACCTGACCATGTGCCGGGGTCTGAAAATAAATATCTTTCCATGCCGGAAGGCAT
>JBBQMA010000346.1:0-3444 GCA_038328415.1 Chitinophagales bacterium
CTGTGAGCGCAGAGAAAAATAGCGGAGGAACGATTGAATATCCCGATCGTCTGCATTGATCCAGAACTGATAAAACGCATAAGGTGATGTCATTCCTGGGTCCAGCCAGATGTTTCCTGATTCCGACTTTCCAAACTTAGAACCATCAGATTTTGTGAGCAAGGGTGTTGTTAATGCATAGTCTTTGCCCCCTAGATTACGCCTAATGAATTCGGTGCCGGATGTAATATTTCCCCATTGGTCGGAGCCACCCATTTGGAGTCGGCAGTTATAATCCTTGTATAAACATTGGAAATCATAGGCTTGAATGAGCTGATAACTGAATTCAGTAAAGGATATGCCCGTTTCTATCCGCTTTTTAACTGATTCCTTTGCCATCATGTAATTTACAGTCACGGTTTTACCAACGTCCCTCAGAAAATCAAGTACATTCATATGCCGATAGAAATCGTAATTATTCACAATTTGTATTGGCTTATCGTCAGTAGCCAGAAGCCGCTCCAACTGTTTTTGTTGAAATGCAAGATTGTGATCCAACTCTTCAGTGCTCTTCAACTCGCGCTCTTTGTCCTTGCCACTAGGGTCACCAATTCTTCCGGTTGCACCACCCATGAGTACGATCGGGTTGTGACCACTTCTTTTGAAATGGGTCAGCAACATGATTTGTACATAATTTCCTAATCCCAGAGAGGATGCCGTAGGATCAAAGCCTATATATCCCGTGCAATTGGGGCCTGTAAGGTATTCTTCTATGCCAGGAGTAAAATCATGAAGCATACCCCGCCATCTAAGTTCATCGATAAAGTCCATTCTACCTTTTTTGATGCGGCAAAAATACTATAAAACGGGTTGACAGGCCACTTCTCCTTCAGCGGATTATCTTCGCGGTGCATTTGCATATGTCGTTAACAGGATTTATAGTAAGTCATCTTCGGACCGGGAATACGGATTCCTTTACAAGAACCATTATCCGGTTTGCTACCATTACCATTGGCTTGTGTGTGGCTGTTATACTTTTGGCCCATGCGCTGATCCTTGGATTCAAGGAAGAAATCAAAGCTAAGGTTTTTGGCTTTTGGGGCCATATCCAGATAACGGCCTTCAATCTGAATAGCACATTTGAAAGTCCTCCCATATCACAAAATCAGGTCTTTTATCCTTCAATTGACACTTTAAGTGGATTTACATATGAGTCAGAAAGTGAGTCTGGCGGGATAACATTGAAATCAAGTTTCAGTGGGATAAGTCATATCCAGGTCTACGCATTAAAGCCAGGGATTTTAACCCGAAAAAATCAGCTTGAAGGTATTTTACTTAAGGGGGTTGGTACTGATTTTAACTGGGAATTTCTGATGAACTATTTGGAGGAGGGTGCGCCATTAGCTGTTAGGGATAGTCAGTCGCTACGTGAAATGTGGATATCAAGGACGACGGCAGATCGGCTTCGGCTTAAGTTGAAAGACGATCTCATTGTGTATTTTATTCAGGGGGATCGTCAGGTGGAACGTCGTTTTAAAGTTACTGGCATATATAAAACGGGTCTTGAGGAATATGATAAAAAATTTGCGCTCGTAGATATACGGCATCTTCGTGAATTAGGTGGATGGGCAGAGGATGAAATTACTGGATTTGAACTTTTTGCTGATGACATGAGGGATATCGATGCCCTTACGGAGTACATTTATTATGAGCACCTACCTCCTGAGTTGTATATCGAAAGCATAAGGCAAAAGTTTCCTGCCATCTTTGATTGGGTCGATTTACAAGATATCAATGAAAGAGTTTTACTTATTCTTATGCTTTTGGTAGCTATGATCAATCTTATAACGGTTCTACTCATCCTGATTCTTGAACGTTATAATATGGTTGGAATTCTCAAAGCGCTCGGTGCTACAGATTGGTCTATCCGTCGAATATTCATTCAACTGACTATACGAATATTATTGCGGGGTTTACTCTTAGGTAATATTATAGCTATAGGAATAGGTGTTTTCCAAGAGAAAACAGGCTTCTTTAAGTTGGACGAGGCCGAATATTACCTGTCCGAAGTGCCCATTCGCTGGGATCCCTTATTTTTTCTTTTTATCAATGGTTTTATCCTGGTTATAGCTGTGGTGACCTTGGTTATACCTTCCTTATATATTTCTAATATTCAGCCAGTTAAGGCTATTCGTTTCAAGTAGAATAAAGTCTGAATCAAGTAAAATGCCTACAGTAGGCCTGTGGGTATCTGATGTCACATAGAGTGATTTTGATCCTGCAGCCCCCGATAGTTATGATTGTTGTGGATAACATCAACATCTACTGTAAACGAATTCATCCCAAGGTTGATTCGTAAGTGTTCAACATCTGGTACAAGTCAATAGTGAGGACTACATAAGATCAATTAGCTATTTTAGGTAGCAAGTGTGCATTTCGCTGGTAATTGCTTTCAATATGCTTACATCAGGTAGATCTATATAGCTCAGTCAACATCAATAAGTTGCTTATTTTTTGAAATGTTTTACTGACTATACATGATTATTATTTGGCATACGTTGACCAGTTAAATAGAGGTGGAAGTGAAACTTTGGGAGGGCTGACAACCATCATTTTATGTGAACATATTTAATATTAACAAATGTAAATTAAATTTAATATAATTAGTTATTAACAATTCGCATTTGTTAAAATAATTTTTAAATAACACATAATCAATATGATACATATCTTATGCACATATTGTGAGTATTTATTATTTCAAGAATTTGGTGGGGGAAATGTATAGTGCAACCTTTGCGTAACACTTGGGAGAGTGCGGTGCCAATTCAGGAAGAACATCTTTATAAGGAAGTTCATCAGCCAAAGGTTCCGGTTAAAATTCAGACGGGTTAACATCATATGGCAATTTGCCAGAGGCTAATTTATTGTCAGGAAAGTTGACTACACATTGCAAACAAAATAGTAAAATGACAAATACGCTGCCTGAACCAATTTTAGAGGACAATCCTAATCGATTTGTTATCTTTCCCATCAAGCATCATGACATTTGGGATTGGTACAAGCGTTCCCAGGCTTGTTTTTGGACTGCAGAAGAAATTGACCTCAGTTCGGATACCAAAGATTGGGAAGAAAAGCTAAACAATGATGAAAGGCATTTTGTAAAACATGTTTTAGCCTTTTTTGCAGCCAGTGATGGCATTGTGAACGAAAATCTGGCTGAAAATTTTGTCAATGAGGTACAATATCCCGAAGCAAAATTTTTCTATGGTTTCCAGATCATGATGGAAAACATCCATTCGGAGACGTATTCGTTACTCATTGATACATACATTAAGGACGTGAAGGAAAAGGATTTCCTTTTCCATGCCATTGATAACCTGCCTCCCGTGCGCAAAAAAGCGGATTGGGCATTGCGCTGGATCAACAATGGCAGTTTCCAGGAACGTCTTGTAGCCTTCGCGG
>JBBQMA010000347.1:0-3443 GCA_038328415.1 Chitinophagales bacterium
GGGCAATCTCTCACTATACCGTGCTTGAAAGGCAAGACATTTACTGCCTGGAGGCTGCGGTTGGATAAAAATGCTTTGTGCAGCCGCTGCCTGCTGTCTTTGAATTCGTCAGGGTTAAAATTATCAATTTGCCCAAAGGCAGTTTTGATGCCAGGATATTGAGAGAGCATTTTTAAAGTGAAATTTTTAATGAACGGCTTACAATCGTCCTTATTTCTAAACAATACCATCGCGTTGCCTCCGCCTATGTATCCTATTTCACAGCTAATCGTATCATTCGTTGTCAACTTAAGTTGGTAGTTACCTTTGTTCCAATCCTCGGATAATTCAGTTTCCAATTGCTTCCTTAGTTCTTCCATCATTAACTTATGAAAAACTATTTTTTCAATGATATAAGACCCTCCAATATTCTCTTTCAATTTATTGCTGCCGAAAATATATGGTTGGATGGAAACGGTATCAATTAATAGTGCTGTAAACATTGTATGTAAATTATATTCGTTCTTAATATTGTTTCACCACACCAAAGCCCACACTGCTCCCCTTACCCAATCCAATAAAATCGGGCAGGCTGATATTCGTGCGGAAGTTGAGGGTGACCGTGAGCATGTCCTGCCCTTTGTATGAAAGTAATTTCATTTCCTTTATGATGTCTATGGCCACAATAACCTCTTCCGGTATGTGCCAGCCGATCCCGGTGGCAAAGCCCAAAATATGACCGCGTAGAATGCGCGTTAGCATTGCTGCCTGATCCTGTGGATTGTCCTTCAGGCCCTCCCATTGACTGTGATTCTTTTGGTTGAGCGGCATCCAGTGGAGCAGGGAATAACTCAAGGGTTGCTGCAAGGTCTGTACATTGTAATAGTGCAACTGCACATCCTCAATCGAGTAGTTCTCCTGGCGTGTCCCTATTTGAAAATCCAGATCCCTGCGACCTAGCAAATGATGGATCTCGTCTGTGCCATCATTGAGGCAGATGATGCTGGCTTTTTTCTGGGTTACCTTATACTGTATGAGCGGGTAGCGGTATAGAAATCCCTCATCACCCTGATGATTATGAAAGTGATCGGACTCCCGCTTCGTCTTTTCGATCACCGCGGCACGAAAATAGGGGATCTCGTAAGGGAAGATCGGATTAGCAAAGCGTATGCGGAGATAACGAATCTGGGGCATGGGGTAACTTTCTGCGGTTAAATTAAAACAATTATTCGATTCTGGATACTTAATCTGAAAATTTATTTAATATGTAATTTTTCGATAATTGATAATCTTTTCTATGTATGAAAAGGGTGCCTTAAAGAGGAATGATCCAAACCATGCTGACCCTTTGGAAGAAAAGAAATATGGTTTTGGATCCTTTGTGGTTGAATAGTGCATAATCCGGCTATCCGTCCGACCAAGTACCTATCTGATCTATCAATTCTGTTTTTTCCAACTGTGCAGAAGACGATCCTCCAGGTGATGGACCGAGTGGTAATCTATCCACTGGAGTATATCCGTCAGCCACTCCCAGGGATTAACCTGGTGGTATTTGAATGATGTAGAAAAACTGGACAGCATCACCAAGTGTGGGGTGGCATCATGGCATCCATCCGACAAAGTACACATTTCACATATCCAGTCGACCTCGGGCCGTTGCTGTAAAGCAAATAGATGTTATTTCTGAACCGGAAGCCGTCTGACAGGGCCTCGGTGACATTATATCACTCGAGGTAGATTATTCGATAGCTAGACCTACCTCCGCCCATACAGGCAGGTGATCACTGATCCTCCTTGCCGCTTCCAGGTTGGCGCAGTTGCCAACAAAGTCGTACACTCCGGCCCGCTGTACTGAAATGACGGGAGACAAAAGAATATTATCGATGCCATGATTTCTGTATTCCGTTCCGGCACATTGTCTTTTCAGGGTGGTTCGTTGCCCCTTTAACGCGAAGTGATAACCCATTCTCGTGAGCGGATTGAAGACGGTATGATGATCAACGACATTCCAGTCGGCGAGGAAAATCACCGGTTTGTCACCTAATGTAAAGGCCAGATTCCGGACAATCTTGATCTCGCGCTCCGGCTGCTGATCATGTGGTACAGCATGAAAATTTATAAGGGTAATTTCACCCAGACTGGTACGAAATCGTGCAATATATGGTTCGCGACGCACTGTATCTGCCATTTGCACAGCTAACGTAGCATTCCCGAGCAATGTGGCACGAGAGGTCTTCCAAAGAAAGGCATATCGCTCGGATTGGTTTGAGCTGCAAGATGTTGGATCACTTATCCTACACTCCCAATTTGCACCGGTCCTGCTAAGGGCATCGGCAAGGCGTGCTACAGCCTGTGCACCAGCAGGATCTTTTGCTGTAACTTCCTGTATAGCGACTATGTCAGCCTCCCGCAAGATCTGGGCCATGGCTTGAATCTCCTGGTCACTCTTCGTTCGTCCCATGTTCTGGATATTCCAGGTGACCAGGATAAGATTCTGGGCATATATACCATTCAGGTGAAGAACCGAAAGCAATCCAATCAACGCAACGCCTCTTAACATGTCCTCGCTTAGGTTAATGGTTCAGATAATTTTATACCTTATAAACGTAAGGCATTTGAGCCTTTTACTTCAATGGTACAGTCGGGCCGTAGAGTGAGGATCTGAGAAACCCAAATTGCCGGCATCAGCAAGTATAGTGGAATTTGCATCAAAAACACGCAATGCATACCGGGTTTCAAAGATTACGCCAAAAGGTGCTGAAGACAGGTATAACAAACTATACATATACTTGGGCACACGGATACATTTATTGAATGAATGGGGCATAATCTTTCATTTCTAAACCATTAAAATGGTTTGTGATGTCGTAATCATATCATAGCCCACGGTTTAAACCGTGGGCTATGATGGCACACCAAATATACTGAATGGATTTATCCATTTCCCTTTTTCATAGGGATGTTACTGGCTGTTCGGTGTGAAGGGGAGGATATCCATACAGTTGGCAAAGATAAGCGTGTACAACATAGGTTTTACAAAGGGATCAAACCTCCGGAATGTTTGATCACCATGGTCCCGAATCTAACCAGCTTGATAAATCCTTTGGAATGGAAGACAGAAATACTCCAGCGCATTGGCACACACCCTGTCAATCAACTAGAGGCACTTCTACCCCACCGCTGGAAAAAACAGGATTGATAAATTATACATGTACTTGGTCGGGTGGTTTCAAATTAGCGATAGTTTCTTAATTTATTTCCTGTTCCCTTCTCCATCATAGAATGGACTTTTAGGCATATTCCCGGTCTGCCATAGCATATCAAATAACTTTTTGAGTTCTTTAGTAAGATCAACGTGCTGGTCGTAAATAACGGTTGGGGGGAACAATAACTTATCTTGATTAAATTCGCTAGAAGCAATATGCATCTGATCTTGAACATACAATACACTATTCTTAATATCA
>JBBQMA010000348.1:0-3412 GCA_038328415.1 Chitinophagales bacterium
CGACCTTCGACCTTCAGACCTTCGACCTTCAAACCTTCGACATTCAGACCTTCGACCTTCAGACCTTCAGACCTTCGACCTTCGACCTCACTTTCCATTCTACATTCTACCCCCCCTCCGTCTTCCATTGGCATTCAGGCAAATTATGAGCATTGTAGATTCATGGTTGTCTTGGTTGTCGGGGTGTCGCGGGGTGATAGCGGGGTGTCGCATGGTGATTGCGGGGTAATGGTAGAGGAAAGCGGAGGTGATAGACCTATACCCTGAACCCCCAAATCGAATAACCGAATAAACTCATAAACTACCTGCTCCGCGACGGTAGGCAAGCCTCATAAGCTTAGATAGCGATGCATATCCCTTTGTTGGGGCGTATCAGAATGGAAATTGAGAAAGACTTTAAAAATTATTTTGAAAGCCCGTGATTTACAATTAACCCGGCTACCTCGTTTATTCCTCCATGGCATCATCGGAGTCTGTACCGCCGGGGGTTAGGCTTTCAGGTAAAATGTGTTTATCCACAAGCTGACACCAGGTACAGTTTTCATCATGACAACCCGCTTTAAATTCAAGGTTTCGAATACCCTCGAATACGTAGGCAATTTGTTCGGTCACGACAGCAATATCTTCAGCACTTACCTCAAAAACAACACGCTCATACTGTCCATGCCCATTAGGTTCAACAAATTCCATAACGCCAGCCTTGAACGCCCATCCTGCACTTCGATCTGCTCTTACCAATAAATCGTAAAATACCATTTGGCGCCAATAATCACCCCCCGGTTCTTCCCGCCAATCTTCACCTGGACGTGCGAGCTTTGATCTGGCTCTCAGCGGATTGCCTGTCTTATAATCCACAACCACTACCCCATCCGGATACACTTCTACTTTATCCAGTTTTCCTGTTATCGGATAGCCTTCCCATTCGACTTGTTTGATGCTCTTTTCGATCTCCACCCGCTCGGGTACAGTCCAATGCTGCATTGCCTGCTGTACGTATAAGGGAAGATTCTGACGTGCATGCTCCAGGGTATTTTCAAATTCCTGATCGGTGAAATGCGATCGGTACAATTGCATGGCTGTCTCAAATAGTGTGAGTAACTGGCTATTAACATCCCCTGCCAATGTTGGATTTTTTCGAAAAAGCATTTCCAGGGCGCGGTGCACAGCACTTCCATATCCCATGTACCGGTTTCGAGCACCCGGCACACGCAAAATGTTTTCATAATAGAATGCTCTCGGACAAGCCAAATACTTATTTAATGCCGTGACGCTCATTACAAACTGGTCTACTTGGTCACGCATCCATGCTTCCTCCAGAAGGGACGGATTTTCATCAAGGGGATGCAATAAGGCTTCCAGAACATTTTCTCTCAACGATGTTGTTACAGGAACTTTTTCAATGGGTATTCTGGCCGATTCTTCAAGTTCGGTGTAGAATCGGGCGGCCAATTCCCTACTTCCGGCCTTCTTCGAATTGGCTGCTTTCTGATCTTGGGAATAACTGATATATAATCCTTCCTGAGCACGTGTCATTCCAACAAAAAATAATCGGCGCTCTTCTTCCATGGCTTGCTCTTCGGTAGCCGCATCACTTCTGAGGATGGTATCTGGCAGTTTAAATGCCCTGCCATTCGCTCGCCCAGACCAATGAGAAGCAGAGCAAGCCATCATAAATACATGACGCCATTCCAGTCCTTTAGCACTGTGGACGGTCGTGAATGGTACACCCTCCGGATCCCCGATATAATGGACATAAGGCAATGAAATATTCCCTTCTATCATTTCCTCTAACCTGGCCAACATGGTATCCAGCTTTAAATCAGGCTCAGCCGCGCAGTCATTTTTTATGTAGTCAAATAAGGTCGTGACCAATTCCAATAATCGACGTTTTTGCGGATCGATCAAAATAGTTTGCAATACACCACCCTTGGTCAATAATTTTTCAAATAGGGTTTGAATGGTCCATTCCGGAGCATGTTTTATCCAGAATTCAAGATTATCTGCGACCCGCACTACTGCGTCTACATCCTCAACACCGGCTGCTTTGATTTTGGTGCGATCACCTAATAGCTCCCGCCAACGTATAAAGTCATATCGGTCCTGATCCTTTTTTTTGCGGTAATCCTCTTGCATAAACCGAAGCATACGGGCTATATCCAGACTTCCAATTCCAAAAAAACGATAATGCAAAAGCACTACCAGTCTTGACTCCTCACTGAACGGGCGCTGAAATTCACCACTCAGGTAGCGCAAGACCTCAAGCAGACTTTGAATAAAGGGATCATGCAGAATATTTTCCTTCCGCTGCTGACTGACGGGAATGCCACGCTGCCGGCAGAGCCGAAGTAGATTTTCAGCATGCCGATGATTCCTGTATAAAATGGCAATTTGATTGGAAGGAACACCCGATAGAAGTAATTCTTGAATTCGGGAAAGGATCCAGGCTTCTTCTCCCGTGCTACTTTCAAATTCCAATAATCGGGGTTTCACACCCGGCTGGGGTATAAGGCTGTTTTTGCCTACAAGCTTTTTTGATAATTGCAGACGCGCATTCAAGCGTTCCAGATTGTGTTCAATCAGGGCATCCGCGCTATCCAATATGGCCTGACCAGATCGGTAATTTTCTGTCAACATTACAGTGTGCGGATGATAGCGCTCTTGGAAAGACAGGATATTTGCCATACTTGCCCCCTGAAACCGATAAATCGCCTGATCATCATCACCCACCACAAAGAGATTCGGCTCTGACCAAAAACTTGCCAACAGGTTGAGGAGACCATTTTGTAATCCGGAGGTATCCTGGTACTCATCGACCAGCATATAAAGGAATCGCTCCTGATATACGCGTAGCAATTCTTCCTCTGTTGAAAAAGCGTCGTGCACCCAACGCAACATATCACTAAAGTCGTAACGGCCCGCTTCAACCAGTTTTTCCTGCCAAACAGGCAAGAGAGCAGTGGCTGTGCGGGTCTCTTCCATTCGGACAGTTTCCTTATCTATTTCGGCCTGCTTAGGATCACCAGCCTTAAATTGTTTGTAGTTACGTTTATAAAAATAACCTTCCCTATAGGGCAGTTCAACCAGATAAGTATCGATAGCATTACTGATCATCTCCGGACTGAAGTCCTCCCGCTTCATGACGTCAAAAAGTTGGGCCAATCGATTGACATTATAATAATAATCACCCTTTAGCCGGCGAAGTGCGTGATCAGGAGTCAATCCGTTTATCATTGCCTTTAGCAAAGCCCGCTGTTCCAGCTCGGTAATCGGTTGCATTTCCCGATATCCTCCAAAAATCGCCGGATTCTCCTGTATGACCAGATTGCAAAATCCATGAAAAGTGTACACCGGCACCCTGTAGCCTTCCGGACCAAGAAACTGAATCAGCCGCTTACGCATCGCCGTGGTACCT